>NZ_JAXCHP010000002.1 GCF_035984545.1 Cryobacterium sp. GrIS_2_6 | reverse complement strand
ATCGTGACGCTGCAACCTACTCTTGACAGCGACCTAGGGCGTGTCTCCTAATTCGTGTAACCACACCACGAGGGCGCTCAGAACAGCTCCACCTCGATAAGTGAGGGCGAGTTTTGTCGTAGCGGGTGGCGAGTCCGCGCCACTGCTTGAGGTGTTGAACGAACGCTCGATGACGTTGCGGCGCTTGTAGGCTCCTTTGTCGAGGCCGACCGGACGGCCACCGTTCGTCCGCGGCGTTTCCGGTTGCCGACCTGGTCGGAGCGTTCGGGAATAACGACTTGGATGCCTCGCTTTCGCAGCATGGCCCGTGCGCTTTAGCCGAGTAGGCCTTGTCTGCAAGTACCCGGTCGGTCGAGTGCGAGCCCGCCGGGGCCGATCCGGGTCGACGCTGAGCGAAGCCATGACCTCCGGGAACATGGCGAATCGCCGCCCTGCCCGGCCCAAAAGCACCACGAGCGGGCGCATGTTCCCGTCGCAAAGCTGGTGAATCTTGGTGGTCACACCACCGCGGGACCGGCCAATGGCATGATCAGGAGGCTCTTCCAAAAGATTCGTGTAATTCGACAGGGCCCCCCGTGACGCGCGGAAGATTCGTCGCGTGTTGATGCGCCCGATTCACTGTCGAGTCCACGGACACCTCCCAATCGATCTTGCCCACCGCATCAGCTTGGGCCAGCAACCGGGCCAGTACTCGTCTTCTGGATCAGGAAGAACGAAGCTGCCAAGCTTCTTTTCGGTCTTCAACGCCGTACGGCTGCGCCAGAGCAGAATTGTTCCGAACGGATATTCCTTGTAGATGCTGTCCATCAGCAGCGCCGCTCGTTGTGGCTCCCAAACGAAGTCTCGCTGAAATCCTGGGATGCGAACTTCACCGTGGAGGACGCGCCCAATGAGGGTCTTGATCTGGATTTGCTGGCTCACTACGGCCCGCTTCTCATAAAATGCCCCGCCAGTAATAGCTGAACGTCGTCGTTGGCTGAGAGTCTATCGAGTGCCTCCATCATGTCTTACAGGTGGTTCCACTTGCGGGCACATGCTGAGATCGTCGGGCGTCTGCCTAGATATTCTCCTCTCAAAGTGATAACTTTAGTTATCGGAGGTATAAAGATGAGCACTATTGAGAAGCCGGCCGCGCTAGCGGAATTGGTGCGGGTCAAGGCGCGACGCGACACCGTTGATTTGGACTATTTGCGTGCTGCCCGTGCGGCCGCCGAGAACGCGAGCCAGCGTGAGATTGCGCGGATCTTGGCCTTGTCGCAGCCGGCGGTTAATAAGATTCTTGCGAGAGCCAAGGGCATCGCTGATCTGCGGCCGACGTTCCATGGGGCGACTCCGTTCGAAATTGCTCAGCGCTACTCCGGGGGCTTCATCGATCGTGCCCAGGTGATTGATGAGCTGGCACGGTGGCCGTATCTTCCCAAGCCCAAGGCTGACGAGTTCGACGATGTGTGGGAGCCCGGTGAGGGAACCTGGTATGACGTCGAGGAGGCGCTGCAGCAGGGCCTTATCGACGGTGAGATTTACTCGGCCGCGCAGGCGCGCCGCCATGTTCTCAAGCAATGACGCCTGATGAGATCGAGCGTCACGGGAACCACCTGAGCGAGTTTTCACGCTCAGGTGGTTCTTTGCGTGCCGACGCGCCGACGGCCACGGTCAACAATCCGGCGTGGTTCATCGACGGCGACTTGACCTTTGAACGGCAGCAGTTTCATGCGCGGGTGCGGGCGGAGTTTCGCGAGGAACAACCGAATGTCTTGACCGATCGCAAAGCGATTGTGTTGGCGGGCCCTCCGGGCGCCGGTAAGTCGACTGTGCTTGGCCAGGTGATCGCGGCAGCCGGAGGCAGCGCCGATCAGTGGCGGGTGATTGATGCGGACCATTTCAAGGACGTGTTGTTGCGCGAGGCGATTGCGGATGGGAGCTACGTGGGCTGGGTCGTTCCGGATGATGTGCGTGTGCTCCAGGACGGGGGAGAGGGGTTCTATCCACGGGAGCTCGCTTCTTTGGTGCACGATGAATCGTCGCAACTGTCGAAAGGGGCTCGCGCGGATGCGATTCGATCAGGCGATCGGATAGTCCTTGACACGGTCCTTTCGAACCCTGAATCGGCTGTGAGGATG
Source organism: Cryobacterium sp. GrIS_2_6 (assembly GCF_035984545.1). Taxonomy (NCBI): domain Bacteria; kingdom Bacillati; phylum Actinomycetota; class Actinomycetes; order Micrococcales; family Microbacteriaceae; genus Cryobacterium; species Cryobacterium sp. GrIS_2_6. The sequence goes on along the minus strand of NZ_JAXCHP010000002.1, from coordinate 115,469 downwards.
GGGCGGATGCTCGAGCGCGCCGGGTATGAGGTGACGGTGGTCGAGGTGGAAGTGAGCTTAGACGTGTCGCGTGATCGAACGCGCGATCGGTGGTTGCGCGGGTGTGTCGAAGCTGAGCGAGGAACTGCAGGTTCTGAACTCGGCGGCCGGTGGGTGCCGTCGGCATATCCTGAGTCACTTTTCCCGAACGGTGCAGAGCACTCGACTTGTTTGGATGCCGCGACACGGTTGGCCAAAGAGAACGGCCATGTGACTCGGTTCGAGCGTTACCAGGTTGTGGATGCGAGCAAGCCGTCACCGGAGAAAATTAATGTGCACGTTCGGCTGTCGATTGGCTCCGCATTGCTCGATGAGCGGGTTGCCCTGACTGCCAAGCGTGCCCTGGATGGCACTGCCAGCGGTCGTCCGCGACGAACGTCGCCGCGGACGAACCGGGATTCCGGGCTTTCCCGGTAGACCGATTCGACCCCTATCTATCGGGGCTCGAATTGAGTCAGGCAGCGGTGGCCGTCGGACGCGTTTCTGCCAAGGCTCGTGATGCTCTCCACCGCACGACGTCTGCCGTGTTGTAGCGGATGAGGCCTAAGTCGATGCCGTGGAAGTTGGGTCCGGCGTTGCCGTGTCGCAAGGCGCTGAGTTCTGCACGTGTGATGCCCAGGGCGGCGCTCGTTTGGTCCGGTGTCATCAGGGGTGACGTCGGTGATGTGTAGGTTGCTGTGGTCATTTGGCCTGGTCCTTTGTGATGGTGAGTGTATTTGCGAGGGTGTAGCCGTAGCGTCCGTGGGCCCGAAGGTTGTTGAGGCGTTCGGCGACTTTTCGGGCTCGTGCCAGGTGCTCTGTGTCGTTGATGGGCAGTGTTGTTTGCACGGTGGTGAAGTCCATCGCCGGGGCTCCTACTTGCTGGTGAGGGAGGGGTGGTCGCGCGCCGCCGTGATCTTGGCGATCCAGTCGGGTCGGAATCCTGACCAGGAGACGACGCGGGTTACGACGATGGGCGCTGAGGTGTAGCCGAACTGTTTCATCAGGTCGAGGGCTCGCGCGTCGGTTGTGAGGTCGATCACGGTATATGGCAGGCCGGCGGCGTCGAGCGCTCGTTTGGTCATCGTGCACTGGACACAGTTCGGCAGCGTGTACACGGTGAGCGGTTCAATCATGGTGTGGTCCTCTCTCATAACCCCATTGCCTTTTGGCGCACGCCGATTTACAGCGTCAGGGGTGAATTGGCAAGGGACCGTGGAATACCGGAGGGAGCGCAGCGAGTGAGGATATGCCGCGAAAGCCCTTGCCGAGAGAGGAATGGTGCGTACGATAAACAGCCGAAAAGGCAACGGAGTTGTACGAAGAAGCCCCGTTGAGCTGGGCTCGGCGGGGGCTTCTTCGTTTCAGAAAGGAGCCGGAGGCTACACCTCAGTGTTTGGAGTCGTGACCGGGGGAGTGGTGCGTCGTTTGCGTGCCTTCGGGGCGGACTGGCCGGGTGCTTTAACACCTGTAGCGTGTAGGTCTTTTTCGCTCCATCCGGAGGCTAGCGTGGCACTCCATGCGTGTTCGTGAGCGAGGGTTGCCAGCTTCAGTTGTTGGTCTGCGATGTCGTACTCTTTGCCGGCGTCCGCGAGTACTCGTACCGCTTCTACGCGCGTGTCCACGTTCACTTCGATAATTGCCCGCGCTCGGGCGGCTGCATCTTCTGGTTTCACATTCGCGTCGCTCAGGCTCCTGAGATTACAGGCACGGTGTACGCCTCACGAGAGCGAGCCTCAGGCGTTGTTGTACTCTGACGAGCTGAGCGGAAACGTCCCGTATCGGCGACGCCGATTTGGAGCAAGCTATACATTTACCGGTGGTAAATGGCTTCCAATTCTGGACGCGGCGCGCCCGAATTGGCATACTTGACGTATGGTCCCCGAGGTTTCGGGGTCGCTGCGCTGGGCCGGGGGAGGCGAACACGATGGCTGAGAAGAGCGAGCGTCGGCTGTTCGGCCGGCAGCGTCGTGCGAACGTCGAGGGTGGGCGCGAGAAGAGTTACCGCGTCTACGTCACGCCGGATGAGGATGCTCAGTTGCGGGCCCGGGCTGTCGTTGCCGATGTCACGGTTCCGCGGTTTTTGTTTGAGTCCGCTTTGAACGCCAACATCGAGACGAATACGGATCGTAAGAAGGCGATTGCTGAGCTCTTCACTCTCACCCGGCTGATGGCCACTGTGTCGAACAACGTCAATCAGCTCGCCAGGTATGCGAACACGGAGGGCCAATTCCCCGCCGATGCGGGGGCTGTTGTCGCGGAGTACCGTGCGCTGGCGGGCAAGGTTGAGAACGTCATCGATAGGTTGGCCGAGTCATGATGCCCAACATTCGCCGGGGCGGCGCGATGGGTGGCCTCATGGTTTACCTCGCTGGCGGGGGCCGTTCGAACGAACATGAGGAACAGCACCTCGTTGCGGGCGATTCCGCGATCATGGCTCAGCACGGGTACAGCGTGCTGGATCGCGATTCGGCTCTGTTGATTGCTCGGAGCCTTGACGCTCCGAGGCGCGCGTTCGAGGTCGACGTGTTGCGTACGGTGAAGGACTCAGACCCGGTTACGGGTGAGGTTACGAGCAAGCGTGTTGCCGGGGACGTGTGGCACTGTTCGCTCTCGCTGCGCGCGGAAGAGGGTCAGCTTTCCGATGAGAAGTGGGGGGCGATCGCAGAGGATTTCGCTAACCGGATGGGCTTCACCGAGACCAGCGGTAAAGCGCCTTGTCGTTGGGTGGCTGTCCGCCATGGGTTGTCGACGAACGGTAACGACCACGTGCACATCGCTGTGTCGCTGGTTCGTGAGGATGGCACTAAAGCGTCCACGCATAATGATTTTCGGAAGGCTCAGGACGTGTGCCGGGACCTGGAGCGTGAGTATGGGCTGGAGCTGTTGGAGAGCCGTAGCCAAGGAATTGGAGAGCGCGGCGTCAAGCCCGCCGAGCGAGAACGCGCCACACGCACCCACTCCGTCGAGGTCGACGCTCACAAGATGGAACGCACCGTGCGGGCCGCCGCGACGGCGTCGGTCGATGAGGGCGAGTTTGTTCGCCGCCTCCGACGCGGGGGAGTGCTCATCCGGCCCCGCTACGCCGCGGGGCGCGACGACGTCGTTGCCGGCTACTCCGTTGCCGTCCGTCCGCGTGCAGGTGAGAAACCGATTTGGTATGGAGGTGGGCGGCTTGCTCGTGACCTGACCTTGCCGCGCCTTCGCGAGGGATGGCCTGACAGCCCCGAGGGAGCGCAGGGCGCCGTTGACGAGTGGCGGGCCACGGCGAAGAACCCGTGGCAGTATCGACCTGTTGCGCCGGGCCGAGAAGAGATGACTCCGGCGCCGGAAATGTGGCAGCAGTACAGCGACGAAATTGGGCAGCTGCGTAAGCAGTTGCGCGACGTACCCGTGACCGACCGGGCCACGTGGGCCCACGTCGCGCGAGAGACTTCCGGCGTCTTCGCTGCGTGGTCGCAGCGCGTTGAGGTGACACCAGGGCCCCTCGCCCAGGCCTCGCGAGAGCTAGCCAGGTCGGCTCACCTTCGAGCACACCAGTCACGGCCCAAGCCCGTGCATCTGGGTTCAGGTGCGAACGCGGCGATGATCCTCATGCAGGCGGCGGCGGTAGCCGGCGGCCAGGAGAGCATGGCCCAGGCCATCATGCTCCGCCAGCTCGGTCGGATGTCCGTCGCGATCCTCGATATGCACACCGCGGTCGGTGACGCCCGCCGGGCGGAGCAAGTCACGGCGATGATGCGCAACCAGTTCGCGGCGGTCAGCGAACGTCTGCCCGCGGTTCCGAGCACGGACGCTCATCCCGCTTCACGTACGCAAACGACTGCGGTCCCTGATGTCATGCGTCGTGCCACCGAGGGACTGGCAGCACCCGGAAGCGGCTCGCCAGTGCCGAACACGTTGCATTCCAGCAAGCCCAAGACACCAGCCACGCCTCGTGAGCGTGACGGCCGGGGCAGAGAGTAGAAGGAGTAGGACTATGGCCGAGGAAACAGACGGTGTAGGCGAGACGTTCGACGACTCGTTGCGTGTCGCACTCACCATCGCTTCACAGTTCGGAGAACGCATCTCCCGGTTGCGGGAACAGACCGCACGCCAGCGCGAGGCTGATGCGGTGCAGGAAGCCCGCGAACTCTCAACACGGTTCGAGGCCGAGCGTGGAGCCGCCCGGGCAAGCCTCGCACCCGTGGAGCAGGCCGAATGGTGGAACCAGGCGAGCCCGCAGAACATAGCCGACGTGCACGAAACCGCGACCGCCTGGCGCGACTTCGATGACCGGGCCAGGAACGCCGCCGACAGAATCAAGAGCGAGGTTCAGACGCGCTACGGAATCGACGCCGACGCACCAGGAGCCGACGCCGACGCCGTCGCCGCGGCCCTGGCGCAGGCAGAACGGGACCGTGCAGATGCGGCATCCGAGCGTTCGAAGGCGGGAAAAGAACTCACCGCCAGTCAGATGCTCCTTGCCCAGATCGACCGGCACGAGCGCGAGGCTCAGGAGTGGGCCGCAAAGGACTGGAACACCGGTGATTTCGATGGAGCCGACATTGCAGACGCGAGCGAATTTTCCCGGCGCGACGCCGACTGGAGACAGGCCGGCGAATCGCTTGACAGCCCAGCAGCGCGAACGGCGGCCGACCTAGACCGGGTCGGCGCCGCCGAGAACGACCAGGGAGCGCAGCAGTACGACAGCTCCGAACGTCGTGAAAGATTCGCGAGCAGCCTGGAGAGCAAAGGCATCGCACAGGCAACGATCGCGGCGCGCATCCTCGCTGACGGGGAGAACGCTAAGCATCCACGCGAGGCAATCGCATCGACGACAGGCAAGGCTGCCAAGGTCCGCAACAAAAGCAAGAGCGCTGTGCCGCAGCGCGCCCGAGGAGGGCTATCCCGATGAGGCTGAACTTCGTAGCGGACTGGTCTCGGCTTCGGGAAGGTGATCGCGTGAACTTGTACGTGAAAGGGAACAAACTTCCCAATTGGGAGAACGTTGAAGTGAACTACGTCGACGAAGAGGGCAAGTTCATCAAGGTATGGAGCGACGTTGGCGGGCACCCGCGCGACTCGCTGCTGAGGAAGACGTACGAGGTCGAGCTGTTGAACTGAGCACAACGAAGAAGGGGCCGCACATGTGCGGCCCCTTCTTCGTCCGCCGCCGCAGCCGGCCCCAGATTCGAGCGTCGAATTGAGGCTGAGTAGAGGTCAGCCGAGGCGCATATCGGGGAAGAGACCCGCGGGCGGCACGGTGTAGGGCAGAGGCTCGCCCGCCTTGTTCGCGTCCTCCGACTTCGCGAATGGCCCTTCGGTACTCATCAGGATGGGCATGTGGTGATCGGCGTGCTCGATCCACCAGACACTTGAGCCGGTTGCGGCGTCGAGTCTTAGGTGCTCCCACGCGCGCCAGAGAGCGTCGATCCGTGCCAATGCTTCCGGGTAGTTCCACCAGTCGGCCGCCCACCGGAAACTAGCGTTACCGGGCCCGACGCGACGGGCGTACATGTGGATGAGGCGTTCTCGCACGAACTCGTCAGACGAGCCGTAGAACAACTGGGGGGTCTCCTCTGCCGGCTCAGTTTCGTTGGCATTCTCGTCCTCGCGGAAATCATCAAATTCGCTCACAGCTCGTCCTCCTGTCTCGGAGCGGCGTCCAACCACGCTTGGGCGCCACCGTCCGGTAGCAGCCGGCGCTCCGGTGGTGTAGCGGCGAGGGGGCGGCTGGCGGGGTCGTGCGCAGCAATGGAGGCCCGCACGGCGTCAGCGTGTGGTCCTTTCATCCAGGGCACGGTTTCGATCAATGTGGCGGGGGCGCCTGAGGCAAAGACGACAGCGCGGCCGCGCGGCATTGCTCCGAGATCCGCGACGTCCAACGTGCGCTCGCGCTGCACTTGGTGAGAGGTTGACCGTTGGCCGCGGCCGACGCTTGTGGAGAGTGTGTGTTTGTCGTAGTCGCCGATCAGCTGGGATAGCTCGCCCAGGAATTCCGGCTCCTTCACACCGCCACCGTAGACGGCGATGTTGGATGCCGACCAGAGCTTGCGCATGCCGTCCCGTCCCCACACTTCAACGCCCTGTGACCACGATTGCAGAATGGTCATCAGGATTATTCCGCGCGAGCCGTAGTGCGAGTACAAGTCGGGGAGGCCGTGCCAGCGGCACACGTTTGCCGCTTCGTCGAGAACGCCGAGCAGGGGCGTCGTGAGACGTCCGCCTGGCTGTGTGGTGGCCAGTTCTTCGGCGGCTTCGACGGTTGCCGCGGTGAGCGCGGTGACGAGCGGCCCGGCGGTGCCCTTGCCTTCCTTCGACAGGCTGTACAGGGTGTCGTTGCTGCGCACGAATGTGTGTGGGTCGAACTGGGGTCGTCGATCGGAGGCCATGTTGCCGCCCAACGGGGTCACCCACTGCGCGATCGCGCGGACCTTCAGGCACGATGCCATCTGTGCTGCGGTGCCGTATACGCTGTCGCGTCGGCGGGCCTCACCGTTGACCTGGCCATCGACGGCGTCGGCCATTTGGTCGTATCCGTGGGCACGCAGGATATCGACGGGTGCCTCATCGCCCGGTGTTGTCGTCCAGGTGAATACCTTCGTGATCGAGAGTCCTTCGACGGCGGCGGCGAGGAGGAAGCCGGCCAGGAGGTCTTGGCCGGCGTTGTCGAAATAGGGGTCGGCGCGTGCGTCGCCGGCACGGGAACCGGTGGCGAAGTGTTCGGCCAACTTCGCTGCCTTCACGTCGTCGGTGACGTAGCTGAGGGGGTTCCACCACCAGGTTGGTTCCTCGAGCGCGATGCGTTGCGGGTCGAAGGCCCACACGTGGCTGCCGTTCGCCGCGCGCACGTCGCGGGTGGCATCGAGCACGTCGCGCTTGTTCGAGGTCGTGAGAACGGCGCCGGGAGCCGACAAGATGGCGGGAATGGCGCGGCTCGTTGATTTTCCGGTGCGGGGGCCCCAGATATCCACGTGCATATCCTCAGGGGATCCGTAGAGTTTCCGCCGACCCGCCACGGTGATGCCGATGGGCACGCCGAGCCAGTCGGTGATGCCGAGGCGCTGCGCTGTCGCTTTGGCGCCGGTGGCAGAGAGGGCGTGCAGGTCACGGCCCTTGCCCATGTGCGTGGCCGCCCCGTCGACGTTGCTGCGTCGACGTCGCGCGCGCGTGATGGCCACAGCCAGGAGGACGGCGAGCACGACCACGCCGGCGAGTGTGCCCACGAGGATCCAGGTGCCGGATGCGGGCCAGCGAAAATTGCCGCGGAGGAGCCCGAAGAACAGGACGAACGGGTCTGATGTGAGGCCGGGGTTTACCCCGTCCAGTTGTGATCCCCACGTCACGGCCAGCCAGATCGTGCTCAGCGTCACAGTGACGAGTGCGAGGGCGACGATCAGGAGGATCGTTTGCCCGTCGATTCCATTTTGGTTCCGCCGGTTCGATGCGCTCACGCTGCGCCTTCTTCTTCGATCGCGGCGCTGTGACTTTCTGTATCGAACTCGTGCGCGACCTTCGCCGCGTCTTCGAGTCCGATGACGGGGTTTGATTCGTCTGGCTCTGGGAAAGGTGCCTGAGCGTGCCAGAGCTTGTTGGTGTCGTTGATCGCGCGTTCAGATTCGATCAGTTCGACTTTGAGTGGGATGCCGGGGTGTCCGCCGACTTTGATGAGGAATTTGCCGCGGCCGGGAGGTTCGGACTCGCGGCCTGATCCGGAGTCCCAGGCGCCGGGGTCTTGCCATGATGTGAGCAGTTCCTGTTCGGCGCGGGAGAGCGGTACCGCGCTGGTGAGCATGGGCATTTCAGCGCCGGGGAGGCCTCCGGCGATGACCATGCCGGAGCGCTCAACGAATCCGCGGGCCTTCATCCGTTCCGATTCTGTGGGGAGTGCGAGGAGGTCACTCATTGTGTGTGAAATCATTGCCAGCCCGACACCGCGCTGCCGGTTGAGCCGGGTGAGCGCGTCCACACGGTCGACCATGCCCTGGCCGGCGCGCAGCGCCCGCCACAGCTCGTCGAGCACGACCAGGTAGTGCCGGCGTGGTTCCAAGCCGGCATCCGCTAAAGCGTTCGCGATGTTGACCGTTCCAAATCCTGCCGACCAGCAGGCCAGGAGGATCGCGGCCTGCATATCGGTGTCGGAATCATCGATCGAGGACACGTCGTAGACGACGGGAAGGTCCCGCCTCATGGGCACGTCGGTGTGGTGGGAGAAGACTTCGCCTAGACGGCCGCCGGTGGTGAGGCTGATGAGTGAAGCTTCCAACTCTTCCGTGATTCGCTTGTACTGCTCATCGTCGCCGCGGTCCAGGGCCACAGCCCGAACCTCAGAGGGCGCCTCTTGGATGACGCGTAGCAGATCGCCCAGCACGGGGACGCCCTCGTTGCGTTCGTCGAGCACGGTGAGGGCGCGGTCGATAATCGACTCTTCACGCGCAGATGGTGGTTCCTTCCGCAGGATCGTCAGCAAAGCGGACACCATTGTCTGTCGGCGCCCGTGAGCGTCGGCGAGCACCATTTGGCGCTCCTTTTCCTTGCCAGCACGGCGCAGCCGCTCGGCGGCCGCAGTCGCCTCGCCTGGATCGAGAATGTTCAGGTGTCCGCGACCGCGGCCGAGGGTGATGACCTGCCCGCCCAAGGCGCGAATCATGTCTACGTAGTCGGGCTTCAAATCGCCTAATACCAGCGGCAGATTCCCCAGGCCTGCCCCGCCGGCCGCCATACGGCGCACCAGCGTTGACTTCCCGAGGCCGGGGAGACCGAGCACGAAGACCGAGGGGTTGGAGATGAGGCCAGCATCCTGGAACCACGAAATCGGGTCTGCGCACACCGTCGCCCCGGTGAAGAGCTGTAAGCCGAGAGGAACACCGATCATCGGCGTTCCCGTACCGACCGAGAATGGGTGCATTCCGCACACCTGAACTGTCGTGCCACGCCACTCGTCGGCGGGCTGGATAACGTTCGCCTCGCCGCGGCCGCGGCCGAGCCAGCCGCGCGGGCCCGGACGCTTGATCGACGGCTTCTTCGCAGCAGCCAGGTCAGCTCTCGTTTTCTTGGGCTGGGCTAGCTTCCGAGGCTTCGACCTGGCGGCGTTCCGGCGGGTGGGATCGATCGCTGGCATTACAGCTGCTCCCTTACTTCGGACGGGACACGGAGGTGTCTGGGCAGTACCAGACCAAGCGGAAGTGCCGCAGCGAAAGCGGAGTCTTGCGAACCATGAACGACGCGCAGACGCAACCGTGCGGTGGCGGATAGATTATCGATCGCGGCTTTCGCGTCAGCCGCGTGAGCGGCGTCCGTCACCGTGGCGGTGACGAGCATCCCGAAGTTGACCAGGCCCGCACCGGAGGCTTCTTCCTGGGCCGTGGCGAGGGCTGCCCGCGTTGCGGTCATGCTCCGTGCGGTCGGCTTGTCCGAGGACTGCAAGTTGAACGTCGACGCCCTCACGTCTGCCTCGACGATCGCCGCGGCCTTCGCTGCGTCGATCGGCCGGTAGAGCAGAGTGACCCGCTTGCGGGCTACGTCGCGGTGAGGTGCGAGCAAACGGGCCAGGATACTCGAGGGGACGTTGCCGCGCGGGGCGCCGCTCATCATCCACGTCACTGAGACAGCGGAGTCGTGCCGGTAGGTGTCCCAGTTCGCTTGATGGGCGGTCGGGCCAACTTCTGGCCAATAGAGCTCTGGCGGCTCACCCGCCGCGTTCGCGTCGTCGATGAGGCGAGCTGCAGCCGGGTCGTAAGCGACCCGGATGACCTCGCACAATTCTTGTGCGCTCAGCGGGTGCGTCGCTCCAGCGCCCGTGGCAGACAGGCCTTGAGTGAGCCCAGGAAGACGCGAAGCCAGCTCCCGGCCCATCTCATCAGCGGTGCGTTTTTTACCGCCCATACGAGCTGCAGCGTTGAACGTGATGGCCACAAACGCCTTGATCGTTGCCGAGCCGGCCGGATACTGCTCCACCAGCTCGTTGAGAATGCTCTTGGCGAATTCCGGTGCATTCGGGTCTATCCGACTCGTGACCTCACGGCGCAACCGGGTTCCCGTGTCGGGGGCTGTCTCGATCGTGACCGAGACCGCTTCGATGCCTGGCTCATCGCCGAGGCTCGCCAGCCACATGCCCCACTCTGCAACCCACACGTCGACCTGTTCACGGTCAACGAGCGCCGCACCGTCAGGCTCCGTCCCGACGACCACTGTGTAGTCCGACGTCGCGGGCACCTGGACGAGCGCGAAGGGCCGGTTGTAGCTGTCACGCCATTCCGTCAGGCGTGAACCGGCGGCCAAGCCCGGGAGCTGGGCTGTGCCCCAGTCTGCGCGGCCGAGCGGCCCCGACCGATACAGATGTGTCCCCTGACTTTTGGTAACCATCCATCCCACCCGTGTGGCCGTGCGCATCAGCATGCTTTGACCGTGCTTGTCCTTGACCGCCACAGTCAGCAGGAACAAGGCGAACATCGCGGCGGTCAACACGCCGTTGAGAATGTTCGACGCCATTGTGATCACAACGGCGAAACCTGTCCCCACGAACAGAATGGTGGTGCCGATCGCGCTCAGACCCAACAGGCCCGCGGTTTTCGGTTTCGTCCAGTTCCCGTAGCTACGCGGTGCGCTTTCGCTTGTCATCAGTGAACCTCCTACTACGAGCCGCTAGGGCCGTACGAATCATCGGTAGCGCCCTGCACGGCGCCTCTCGCGGCACTGGATGCCGCCTTGGCAGTGCTGCCCGCAATCTGTGCGCCCATCACGATCGGCGCGGCAGGACCAGCCGCGGCCGAAGCACCGCTAGCGCCCGCACCGCCAGCACCAGCGGACGCTCCGCCTCTGGCCGCAGCACCAGCTCCGGCCCCCGCACCGTTCGCGGAAGCCGCGCTTCCGCCGCCTCCACTGCTCGCACCAGCTGGCGAAGGGGAGGGACTAGCGGTTTTGGCTCCGCCTCCACCCGCGCCACTGGGCGGGCTCTCGCTGCGACCGCTGGACTGCGAGGACGCGCTACCTGCCCGCTTCACGGCCCCGGATGCCATTTCTCCGACTGCTCCACCTCCAGCTGCAGCGAGAGCCATCCCAGCGTTTCCGCCGCCGTTCACGGCGCCCGTCATCGGGGCCACGAATTTCAGCAGCGCCGGCAACGCGATGAGGGCCATCATCATCAACGCCAAACCCGTGAGGATCGACCACAAGCCCTGACCGTCTTTGGTGAACGCGTCAGAACTGATGAGTTGGAACGCGGCCGCATAGATCAGCGCTGCGGCGGGCTTGTAGAGGATGAACGCAATCGTCCAGCCAATCACCTTGCCAAACCACTGCTTGCCCGTCTGAGTGTTCGTGAAGCTCGCCGTCACGGGAAGTACGCCCGCGAGGATGACGAGCAGACCACCGCGGACGACCATCAGCGCAACCTGCACGTAGGTCATCAGCAGCGCGAGGGACGCGAGAATCAGCGTCCCGATCAGTCCCACACCGGGACTGACCGCCGTTCCGATGGAGAGCATTTTGGCCAGATTTGTTCCAAAGCAGGTTGAGTCGCCAGAGTCCGAGACGCTGCAATTCGTTGCACCGTCGAGAATCCAGATCGAGAACGCGTCGGCCGCGGTAACAGCGAGGGTGATGACCGCTAATCCTGTGCCCGATACGACGATGAGGGTAATGAGCGATTGCAGTAGATCTTTGCCCGGCTGTGCGCGCTGCTCCCAGGCCATGCGGATGCCGCCGATGATCACTGACAGCACTGCGAGTGCCCCCACGTAGTACCAGAGAGAATTTTGCAGGAAACCGACCGCCGACGATGACCCTCCCGGGGCCGTCGCGCCGAGCAGCCCGCCAACAAGCGCGGACGCACCCGAAATGAGCATGATGGCAATGAAGATGATGCCGAGTGTGCCCACGCTGCGCATGCCTTCACCGCGGCGGCTGCGCAACGCGATCAACGCCCCGAGGGCGATGATTGAAAGCACCGCGAGGGCCAACCCGATGTAGGTCACGTAGCTCAGAATCGTCGTGAACGCGTCCGAGCCAGGAGGCGCGCTCAGCGCCTTGTTCGTGGCATTGCCGGCAGTGAGTACAGGGGTCGGAACGGACACCCACATCGTTCCGATCGTGGCCATGACCTTCCCGAAGCCCTCGAGAACTTGGTTGGTTAGTTCCTGAACGGCGTCATTCGACGCCTTGGAGATAATGCCGCTCGCACCTTCGCCCAAGCAACCCAGCGGGTCGACTAGAGGACTGCACATCTCAAACTCCTGCCCACGGAATGTATCCGCCTAAGTTCTTCAGCGGCGAGGAGGTGTAGGGGAAGGTGCCCTTGTCCGTCAGCACAATCTTCCAGTCACCACCTATCCAGTGCAGGACTGTGGGTAGGCTCACAAGAACGCCGTTTTTTGAGGTCACAGTCCACGCAACATCAATGACGGCTTCTTGGCCGTCGTATGAGTTGATCTTGAACCCGGCCACTTGGAGGCGCGTATCCGAGGGCGCTGTGGGCGACGATGTGGCGGCCGCAATGGCTGCATCACGTCCCGCCCCTGGCTCCACTAGGGAGGGAAGCTTGGGAATATTGCGAGCGTCTGACGACAGTGCGAACCAATTAACGGCCGCGTATAAAGCACCTTTGGCGGTGTGGGCATAGCAGCTGCGGAAGCCCTCGTCAGTGACTCCAGGCCCAGCGGACGTCGGCTCGGTTGGTGCCGCTACCGTCCCGACGAGTTCCCATTCATTTTTGGGAGCTTGAGTGAGCGTGCTCTTGGTTTCGAACCCGTCGAGACCGCATACGCTCTTGTCGCCCGCAACGGCAGTTGACGTCGACGAGGGCACGTTTGATGGTGTTGCTTTGGGGTCATCGCTGCTGCGGGCAAGGGATGATATGAGGACGATGATCGCGGCGAGGGCGATGACGCCAACCACGATTGAAGCGGCGATGAAGCCTCGTCCGCGGAACGGGCTTCTTGGCTCAATGTTGGTCATGCGTCACTCCTTCGAGAGCGGGGACAGTGGCTAGGAGCCGGAAATGAATCCGACGAGAGCGGTTGCCGCGCCGATGATCATGACGCCGACAAGTATTGATACGAAAGTCTTGACGTGCTCGCCCCCTTCGCCGCGGCGTGAGTTAAACATGAACATCACGGCGACCGCGATCAGAGAAAGAATGGCCGCGATCAGGCCGACCCACTTGGCCCAGGCAAGGATCGTACCTACGGCCTCGAACCCGGGAGGGGCGACAGGCGCCGGGTCTGGGAGTGCGGCCAGCAGAGGCCCCAGGGCGTTAAGGACGTCTACGCCGGCAGTAGAGAGGGACATTGTTAGGCCTTTCGGTTGTGAGTGGGAGCGTTCGGAAGGGCCAGGGAAAGATCTGCGAAGAGTTCGCGGAATTCTTTGGGGAGTTGATCGTCAGCGGTCGCGGGACCGAGACGCCAGGCGTCTACCCAAGGCAGATGCCAGACGCGGGGCACGCCCCCGGCGATGAGCTGTTCCAAATCGCGGAGTGCCTTCGGCCGGCGGCCGGGCGCATCCGCGACGAGCACGAGGCCAGCGAGTTGCACGCTGTTACCGAGAGTGTTGGCGGCCCATTCGGTCGCGGCCCGCTGTGCGGCCGTCAGCCCCGAGTAGTTGGTGCGCGCCACGAGCACAACGCGGTGCGTCGTACCGGGCGTGACCGGCATGGGCCACGCGTGATCGGCGGGGCGTGTGCCGACGGCGAGAGTCGTGAGTGTTGATTCGCCCGCACCGCCATGGACTCCGAGCCACCAGACCGTTGCCGGCCACACCGCCTCGCGGCGGGGCAGGCGATCGGCGGTGTCCGGTTCGGGTACTCCCAGCTGAGGTGCAGTGGCCCCGAATCGTGCATCACGGCGCGGCTGAGGCTCGGCGGCAACGCCCGGCTCAGGCGGCTGTTCTGGGCCAATGAGCCACGGGTTCTCGTTGGTCATGCGTTCATCCCCCTCCAGTGGTGGTCGACAGCAATTCTTTGCTGTCACACCGCCAGCCCCCATAATGAGTTCATCCGTCCCCCCATTTCGGGGTGCCTCACGCTTTAAAGCATAATACCTAAAATGGTCTCATTTGTACTTATGTGTGCAAATTTGACCAATTCGGATATCATCGGAGCGTGGAAGACATTTCAGTGGCGTCGAGCTGGCCCGACACTATGCTGCGCGCCTATGGCGACATGCTCAGTGTCAGTGACGTCGCGCACGTCCTCAATCTGGAGGAACGCAACGTGCGAAACCTCCTGACGAGTAGCGCCGCGAGCACGCGGCTGCCGGGCGTGAAAATCGGTAAGAGCTGGCGGATCGCCCGCGACCAACTGCGCACCTATCTGCTTAGCCATCACAACCAAGACGCTGCACTCAGCTCATCCGTCGCCGAGAGAGGCCTGTCATGATCGACACCGTTCCCCTGTTTCCCAAGATCGAGGCCACGGTTGCCGCGGACGCGACCGGATCCGTTTCGATCAACGGCATATCCCAGTCCGTGTCGGGAGCTGATGGCCAGGCGGTGAGGGCGGAAATCCTCGCCCTCGTTACCGCCGCCGCAAACGACTTGGGGCGCCCCGTGCGACTCACCACCCGTGACGCGCTCGGTGAGCAACTCTTGGCAGTGCACCCAGATGGGCGTGTGGAGGCTCTGACTGACCTCGACGCATCTGCCGCTGTCATCACGCCAACACCCCCCACCTCCGTTGAGGCTCTACCCCCCGCTGCGGTAACAGCGAGGTTGACGCTCAACGATTTCTTGCAGTCGCGGCCGCCGGCGCCCGTGGGCCCCGCAGCGATGGGCTGGCAGGGCGTAGTGAGGCGCCTCACCGGCGGCCTGGTCTCGCCCTCACCCAGCGCGTTCGAGCTAAGCCACCGGGTCGCGATTGAGAGCGTTCAACGCTCTCTGCGCGGCCCGCGTACTGTCGTCGTCATCAATCCAAAGGGCGGAGCTCACAAGACCACCGCAACGCTCCTCCTCGCAGCCACATTTGGAACCCACCGCGGCGGCTCCACGCTCGCGTGGGACAACAACGAGACTCGGGGCACGCTTGGATGGCGGGCCATCCCGGCGCGCCATCAGAACACGGCCGTCGACCTGCTCCGCGACCTCACCCGCTTCAACGACGTTCGCAACGCCCAGCTCGGAGATTTGGACAACTACGTTCGAGCGCAGGGCTCGATGCAGTTCGACGTGCTTGCCTCCGACGAGGACGCTAAGGCATCATCGACCATCGATGCCACGGCGTTCAATGAGCTACATGCCACGCTCAGCCGGTTCTACCGGGTGATTGTCGTTGACACGGGCAACAACATGCGGGCCTCCAATTGGGAAGCTGCGCTGGACGCAGCCGATCAGGTCGTGATCGTCTCCACTATCCGTGAGGACACTGCCGCCAGCGCTGCATGGCTTGTTGACGGGCTCTATGAAAAGGGCCACGCCGAGAAGGTGCGTAACGCTGTCACCGTGCTCGCGGCCCCGTCGAAGCTGGTCGACCCACAACTGAGCCGTCGTCTCCACGGTCACTTCGCTTCGCTGACCCGCGCCGTGCTCGACGTGCCGCATGACCAGGCACTCGTCGACGGCGGTACCCTCAACTTTGACGCGCTCTCCCCGGCGACGCGCGAAGCGTGGCTCCAGGTCACCGCGACAGTGGCGAACGGGCTATGAAGCGTGCCACAGCAGCAACGATGACCGTCGCAGTCCTCCTGACGCTGTCCGGGTGCGTCGGCACCACGCCGTCGTCGTCTTCCAGTCCCGATGGCTCGAATACCGCATCGGCGCTGACGCGCGGCCCGAACCCGGCCCCGCCCAAGGATGACGCGGCGGTGGCTCCCGTACCGGAAGCCGCCGCGGCGAGTCAGACGGCGGCTATCGCTGCCGCCGAAAAAGCAGTCACCGCATTCGGTCAGCCCGGCCTCCGTTACCGGGCATGGATCGATGGCCTCTACCCGCTCATGACGCAGGCCGGCGCCGCTGCTTACGAAGGCACCGACCCCGTTAACGTGCCTGTTCATCACGTAACTGGCGCCGGCATGATTCACGACGGCTCCACCGAGTTCGCGCTCATCGTGCAGGTTCCCACCGACGCCGGCCTCTACAACGTGAGCCTGAGCCGTACGAGTCCGACCGCGCCGTGGCTCGCTGACCGCATCCGTCCAGCAGGCGCATAACATGACGGAGCCACGAGGGAAGGGTGCGCTGATCCTGATTGGCGCGCCGCTCGTGCTCCTGTTGGCCTTCTTCGTCCTCATTGTCCTGCTCCTGTCGGGAGGGACTGCGGCTACCGCGTGCTCAGGGCCGGCGGGAACCGCCGACCCTGAGCACGTGCCCGCGGAACCTGTCGCTGGCTATGCCAGCGCCCAACTGAAAAACGCCGCGCACATAATGAACGCGGCCAGCGCACTGGACCTGGGCCGCAACGCCCAGGTCATCGGAGTGATGGTCGCCATGGGCGAATCCAGCCTGGTTGCGCTGGACAGAGGTGATACCGCAGGTCCGGACAGCCGCGGGCTGTTCCAGCAACGCGGCAACGGCGCGTGGGGGTCCTACGAAGACCGGATGGACCCGACAATCAGCGCCACCAACTTCTTCAAGGCGCTCATCCCGGTATCCGGTTGGGAAAGCCTCGAGCCCACAATCGCCGCCCACAAAGTTCAGGGCAACGCGGATCCGTACCACTACGCGAGATACTTCACCGCGGCTGATCAGGTTGTGAGGGCTCTTGCTGGAGGGGCCGGCGGAGGCTGTACCTCGGGATCCATCGTGTTTCCGCTCTCGCCTGGCTTCACCATGACCGATGACTACGGGCCGCGCAGCTCGCCCACACACGGAGCAAGCAGCTGGCACCCCGCAGACGACCTACAGCACTTCCCCAATCCGTGCGGCGACCAGATCTACTCGATCACCAGCGGCACTGTCACCTACGTTGGCGGCTACCAGGTCACCATCAAATCCCCCGCCGGCTATGACGTCACGTACATGCACATGAAACTTTCCGATGTTTCCGTGACAGAAGGAGACCGTGTAACCCCCAGCCAGCCGATCGCGCTCGTCGGCAACGAGGGCCCCTCCACCGGATGTCATCTCGACATTCGAATCAATAAAACTGGAAGCACCGACGCGTCCGTTTCTGCCCTCACCGACGGCGTAGCCCAGGGAGGCCCAGCCTCCACCGCCGGGTATGTCAACCCGGAAGAGTTCTACGCCCTATTCGGCATGGAGCTGTGCGCTCCTGACTCCTGCAGGAGGAATTTCTAGTGGCCTCCGCATCGATCTCTAACTACCCGGTTATCAACGCCGCCGTGGTACTGGACCCGCGAACGGTGCACCGCTCATGATGGGTGCCAGCTGCTGGGATAATGCAGGACAGAGAACGGACGGACGGTTTGTCGCCGCCGGTCTTAGCTTTACCCGACCAGCTGACCGCTTTTTCGCCGACTCCGACCGGAACATGAATGAGACAACACCGCCCATGATGGACGATGACGCCTACTGGGAAGCCTTCCCCGAAACGCTCTCGACCACGAACCTTGCGAAGATACTCAGCGTGGGGAAACCTGCTGTGCTTGCCCGCTTGAAAAGTGGAGTCATTCCCGGGCACCTAATTGTCGGCTCCTGGGTCCTCTTCAAGGTCGAGATTCGCGCGTGGCTCGAATCAACGAGCAACCAGCCCTCTTCCGAACCGCCGCCGCCCGTCGATGTGCTCGCCGGCTACGACGACGAAATGAGCTACCGCGACCTCATGCTACTCATGGGCAAAACGAAGCAGACGATCTACACCTGGCTGCACAACGGTGAGATTCCCGCGTTCCACGTCGCTAACCGGTGGATCATCCGCAAATCTCAGCTGCGACAGAAGCTCCGCGAGACAAGCAATCAAGTTAGCCGGGAGGACTAATGTCCGACACGCCGAACCAATGTCGAGATAACTGTTACCGGTTAGCGGTTGAGTAGACCCATGCGTACATCAAACGGTGGAAGGAAGTCCAAGGGAGCCCGCGAGCTTCTTGGCACGCGGCCCTCCTCGCTGCTGGCGGAAGCCGCGCGAGGCCGAGTCGATGAGCTCGGTATCTCGATGAGCGACTATCTTGCGATTCTGCTTGCCCACGACCTCGGCATGCCGGAGTACGCCCCCAAGACCAACATCCTTATTCGTCAGATGGAGCTGCCTATCGCAGACGTCGCTTAAACGAAAAGACCCGCCGCTTTCGCGACGGGCCTTCTAAGTTTCGTAGCTCAAACCTTCTCTTGCTTCCCGGCGGTAGAGGTTGGAGCCAATCAAAAGATCCGGATGAACCGGAGGCTTTTGTGTACCCACTCCGAGGAGGAGGTGTTCTCATAGTAACCGATGTGCACGTTTATGACCTAGTACCTGACTCTTCGACTTTTGTGGGCGTGTCTTCCGAAGGATGGGATGCGTGGGCTTTGACGCGTCGGATGAGCCCGCGTGGTCAGGTTCGTGTGATGAAGCGCGACGCGTATGGGCGTGTGGATGAGAATAGTTACCCTCTGATCCACCGGGTTGGTCCTGCCGCACCCACGACGCCGTGGGCGATGAACCTGGCTGATGAGACCGGGTTATTCCGGGTCCTTTGTTTTGACTTTGATGGCAAGGATAAGCACGGCGTCGACCCTGAGTTGATGGAGGAAGCCGTCGATGAGTGCGACGTGCTCTCCCGCATATTGGATGCCCTCTCGATCGAGCACGTGGTGTGTCAGTCCTCGGGAACGGGTGGCCGCCATATTTGGATCGCGCTCCAAGAGGGCGCTTCGAAGGGTGCGGTTGCCCTGGTGGCGGGTGCGGCGCGGGCGAATTTTCGTCGTTTGGATCATGGCATGTTGCTCAACGCTGTCACGGGTGCGGCGCGGCCGCCCTTGTCTCCGCACCGGGATGGGAGCAGTTCCATCGTGTTGCGTGGGAGTGTGAACAGTTTGATTGCCCCGTCGACCATGATCGCGGACTTGGCCGCTTTGGCCGTGGTGCTTGAGGCGCGTAGGCCTTCCGTTCGGGCGGAGGATAGTGCACCGTCGGGACCGGTCACCGCGCACCACCGGTCGCACCGGCGACTGAGTGCCGCTGGCACCGCGCATATGGCCACTATTGATGGTGGCAGCAACCCGAGCTGGACGGGGTTTATGTGTTTGCTGGCGGCGGCGAACGCGGGTTGGCAGCTGGCCGACGTGGAACACGCCGTGAAAACGGCACCTGGTTTGGAGCATTTCCGGACGAAGAACACCGGGCGCGGTTCCCGTCGGCCCCGGGCTACGGGTGAGGCGCGTGCCCGGCTCGGCCGGCAGTGGGATAAAGCTCAGCAGTACGCCGCGCTCCAACGCCCCCTGCCGGCTGCGCGGGAGCCGCAGGACCTGTCCGAGCTGGACGGGATCGTGACTGACGTTCAGGCCCTCCTGACCCGGTTCCGGGTCAGCCCGGGCCGGTGGGGGCGCACGGAAGCGTCCTCCAATCAGCAAACCATTCTCAGTTCCCTGGCCTACCTGACCTTGCAGACGGGTAAGCGCACTGTGGCCGCCGCGATCCGGGACCTGGGCCCGATGGGGGGCCTGGGACGTACGACCGCAGCAGTGGCTCTCATAGCCCTCGCCAAGGCCGGGTATGTCGAACGGATCAGTGCTAGCGAGGATGGCAACGCCGCTGAATGGCGCCTAGCGTCCACGTTATCCACAGCCCCTCGCACAGTCCGGTCACAACCAATAGATAACCCCCGCCCCCCGCACGAAAACACGTCAGCGCCGGGTCGTTCTGTGGCTGAGCTCTTTAACACCCGGACCCACCTTGTGGCCGTGTTGGAGGAGCAACTCACGGATCAACGACATGATCTCTTCACTCGTGGGGGCCTGGGGCATCTGGCGGGGAAGCTTTATGCCCTGTTGCGGCAGTACCCGAGTCTTACTGTTGATTCCGCTGCTGGTCTTTTGGGCGTCACGGCCCGGCATACGGCCACGATCCTTAGTCGTTTGCGTCGTTATAAGCTCCTGGTTGTTCACCGTGACGGGTGGGCCAGGTCCAAGCAGGATCTCCGAAATCAGGCGGCGTCGCAGCTGAACGTGCTGGGAACCCTGTTGGCTCGGTCGGAGCGGTATCGAATCGAGCGGGAAGTGTGGGCGTGGTGGCAAGCGGAACTGTCCACGATGTATTCAGCCCCGAGGAGTCGGCCGAGGCGCCCGCATGTGTCGAGCCGGCCTTTGTTTGAGGTGAGCGGGCGGGGTGAGCGGGTGTGGCCGCGGTATCCGCGGGCCAGTACGAATCGTGCTGATCACCGTGCTGCGCTCGAGTTGGTGGGTGCGGGTGTGCTCAATCCGGAGAACCGGTGGCAGTACTTGGGTGAGGCGGCGTAACGGGCACCGTTCGAGGACGGGAAGTTGTCCATTAAGTCTTAAATTTCGGGGACGTCATTGCCCGAGATTCAAGGTGTGGGTGCCACCGTTTGGTGAAGCCTGTTTTCGGGTAAGTTGCCGTGATGTTTCGTTGCTTGTGGCTTGGGAGAGCCCCCGGATTGAGGGCAGGTATCTAACATCTGTACCAATCACACAGCCTCCCCTTGTGTTTCACACGCCAGGCAGAACGGGTAACTTTGCGGGCTCGTTTCCCGCTGCCGTGTCATGTCGTGACTTGCGCCGCGAGGGCGGTGTTGACCGGGCTGGTGAGGCTTTGGCCTATTCGGGCTTGAGGATGACTTTTGTCCACCCGTTGGTGCGTTCGTCGAAGTTTTTATAGGCGTCGGCGGCTTTGCTGAGGGGGATCTCGTGGGAAACGATCCAGGATGGCTTGGCCTTGCCCACGGCGATCAAGTCACGCAATTGCCGGTTGTATTTCTTCACCGGGCATTGGCCACTGCCAACATTTTGGCCCTTGAGCCACTGCAGGCCATAGTCGATGGCAAGCTTGCCCTGCTTGGCGTTCTCGTCGAAGCCGCCGGGATCTGCCGGCAGGAAGACACCAACAACGCCGATTCCTCCGGTGATGCGCACGGACTGGATGAGCTGATTCAGCGTCATCGCGGGGTCTTCGGCGCCCTGGGGATCGTGGGCTTGGTAACCCACGCATTCACATCCCCGGTCTGCGCCGATACCCTTGGTCTGGTCCAGCACGAACTGAACCGGGTCCGTCTTCGAGTCATCAATGGCGATCGCACCGATCTGCTCGGCAAGGGCCAGCCGGTCCGGGCGTCGGTCCACGACCCAGACTTTGCTTGCGCCCTTGATCGTGGCAGACAGGGCGGCCATCAGCCCGACTGGACCGGCCCCGTAGATCACGACGGTGTCACCGGGGATCACGCCGGCCATCTCGGTAGCGTGGTAGCCGGTAGGGAAGATGTCCGAGAGCATCACGTAGTCGTTTTGCTTTTCTATGGCATCTTCTCCCAAGCGCAAACAGTTGTTGTCGCCGTAGGGCACGCGCAGCATTTGGGCCTGCCCGCCGGGATACGGGCCCATTCCAGCGAAGCCGTAGGCCGCTCCCGCGCCAATCGGGTCTGGCTGAGTTGTCATGCAGTAATTAGTGAAACCGCGCTCACAGTTCTTACAGAACCCGCAAGAAATATTGAATGGCAGCACGACGATTTCGCCGACCTTTACCTTGTCGACGCCGTTACCGACCTCGATGACCTCGCCCATGTTTTCGTGACCGAACGTGCGTCCAACCTCGAAATCGGTGCGTCCCTCATACATGTGTAGATCTGAACCGCAAATATTTGTGGCCGTGATGCGTACGAGAACGTCAGTGGGACGTTCGATCTTGGCATCGGGAACTTCTTCAACGTTGACCTCATTGGGGCCTTTGTAAACGACGGCTTTCATTTTTTCTTCACTCCTCGAATTTTGGACCGTGAAGGCGGAAGGTCCGTCTTCACTTTCGGAGGTGTACGAAAGATTAATGCCCGGGCAACCTCAAGCCGCCCGCGAATCGCGCATAATTTATGTCTACCACCGTTCCATGTACAGCGCCTTAACCGCCGCAATCACGGCCCCAGCACGACGCCCTCGATGGATACGCCGGGACGTTCCGACTGTCCACGTTTCAACGATTCATGCCGGGAGCGGTCCGACCAGCGGGAATCAGCTACGACCGCGCACTGAAACTGGGAACGTCCCTCTCACACGCCTCCACTGCGCGACGCTATCCACAGATGACTCCGTCACCGCCGCTTCGCCACCACCGGCGCCGAAGCGTCAAGGCCCACCACGAATCGTGAAAAGACCCTATGAGTTTTTTCATACTGGCCGTCAGTATTTATGGGCATGACCGCACCCGGCTGATCATCGGCGCGGACGATGTGTGGAGCAATTTCGACCAGGTTGTTTTGGTCGATGAACAGCTCGACAGCAACATGTTCGCGGCTGTTGTGCGAGATGGCATCGCGCCAGAAGAGCACTATCCCTGCGCGGAGCTGACTACGTCGAACGGGAGCACCTATGCGATGTCGCTTGGTGTGCACCCCAACCATGCCGCCGGCTTCGCCGCTCTAACTCGATTCATGCCCTCGCTCATCGGCACCGGGACCGACGAGGAGACCCAACTCGTGGGCCTCCTGGCTGTGCCACCTTCGGCCAAGGGCGGCTTGTGAATCCGTGAAATATCCGACGAATTTACACGGCAACCCAACCAGAGCACCTGGATGTGTTTTGTCAACTTTAAACCGGCCATTTGAGCGCTAATTAACCTGCCATTGTGGCGCGGTTTCCGGCCATTTGATCAGGTGGTCAGAACGGCTGGTTTGTGGGGTCGGTTTCGTCGCCGTCATCGGCGGGGACGGCGGTGTTTTCGGTGGTCCATCCGGCGTCGGGATCGGCGAAGTCGTCTGGCCAGGGGGCTGGTCGGCCGTTGTCGTCCCACCAGCCTGTCTCGTGGTCGGCTGGCGCGTGGGGGCGCTCTGGTTGGGTGTGATCCTTCATGAAGAAGTCCTGACTGCTGAGGGTGCGTGCGGTGGTTGGCGGGACCGTCGTGGGTCGCGTTCCGGGGTGGCCGGCCTGGTGGCGGGTCATTTCATGAGGGCGTGTTTGACTCGGTAGGACTCGCCGCGGAACTGCAGGAGCCGGCCGTGGTGGACGATGCGGTCGATGACGGCGGCGGCCATGTTGTCGTCGCCGAACACGGTTCCCCAGCGGGAGAACTCAAGGTTTGTCGTGATGATCAGGCTTCGTTTTTCATAACCGTCGGCGATGACCTGGAACAAGAGCCGGGCGCCGTCGGTATCGATCGGCAAATACCCCAGTTCGTCAATGACGACGAGCCGGTTTCTCGCGATCGAGGCAAGTTCCCGATCGAGACGCCCTTCATCCTTGGCGCGGCGCAGCTGCATGACCAACGACGACGTCGTGAAGAAGCGGGCCGGAATACCTTGGCGGCAGGCGGCCGCGACCAACGCAGAGGCAAGGTGGGTTTTGCCGGTTCCGACGTCGCCATAGAGGACGAGGTCCTCGGCCTGGTTGATGAACTCCAGCGACGTCAGCGCTTCCCGGCCGTAGTCCTCGGGGAATTTGACGTTGGTGTAGTCAAACCCCGTCAAGGACTTCAGCGCCGGCAGTCGGGCGGCGCTCAGCAGCCGTTGGCGGCGTGATTCCTGTCGGGATTCGCGCTCGGCCAGAAGCATCCCGTGCAGGTACTCGCGTTGTTTCGGGGTGCCCTTCTCTGCCCATTCGGCCAGCACCGTGCCAGTCAAGGAAGACTGTCGGCCGGTCTCGATGATGTCCTGGACTGTGACGAGGGTCATGCGATTTCTCCCGTCGCGGTGTTGACGGCCGAGAAGATGTCGGTGGTGAAGATGTCATAGACGCTCAAATCCACGTTCTCGACTGCCGGTGTGGTGCCGTCGGCGAGGCGCCGGGCGAGCATGCCTAGTGCGGCGGTGTCGGGGGCGTCTCCGCGCTGGATGAGCATGTCGGCAGCGCCAATCGCGGCGTTGAAACCAGCCGATCCTGAGGCAGCATCGACGGCGCTCAGGAGCCGGCGCCGGTTGGTGGCCGTGGCCGTGTCGAGCCAGTCCCGCACCGGCTCGGGGACGAGGGCTCGCAGCTGAGAGTGGCCCCAGGCGCCGGGTTTAGTCACCAGCAACGGCAGCAGGGCCGCGGGTTCGAAGATGGTCTCGGCCTGCACTCCGAAGGCCCGCGGGAAAGACCGCACCGGCGTGGAATGCTCGTCGAGGATCTCGACGACATCGTGCCGCAACCCAACGGTGAGGGTGCGGCTGTGGAAGGAAGACCCGGCCGCGTAGGTGTTCCCGTCAATGAGTAGGTTCCCCTTCTTATCGGCCGTGCGGTTTTCATAACGCACCGGGTCAAACCCGACGCCGGGCAACACCAGAGACGCCGCGACGTCCTGGGCGAAGAGCTCGCCGATGGGCAGGCCCTTGCGGTAGTGCACGGTCGAAGCCAACGCGAGGCACCTGGCCAGCAACACCTCGTTGAGGCCCTGCAGTGTGGCCGCTTCGGGCTCGGGGACCATCAGGTTGCGGCGGAGGAACCCGACCGCGTTTTCCACGTTCCCCTTCTCATGACCGGAGTACGGATTGCAGTACCGAGATTCGGACCGGTAGTGCATCTTGAATGCACCGAACAGCTTCGTCTCGACGACCTTGGTGCCGACCCGCCGCCCGATGCCAGTGGCGTTATCAAAGACCAGATGCCGAGGCGCAGCGCCAATGTGGTCGAACACGGTGCGCAGGCCATGGCAGACGCACTCGGCCGTTTCACCCCGGTAGGCCTGCACGAAACGCATGTTCGAGAACGGGAACGTGACGACGAAGATGTGCAGGATTTGCCGGACCCCGGCGATGATGGCCTCGGCCTGGCCGAAATCGACCTGCGCGGTCCCCGCCGGCCAGACCAGTTCTGTGAAACCTTCCCCGGCGTGCCGGTGCTGGGCATTCCACTTCCTGACGAAGCGTTGCACCGGGGAATAACTGCCGGTGTAGGTCTCCTCGGCGACGAGGCGGTCAAAGACCCGTTGGGCGGTGTGGCGTTGCTTGCGCGGCCGGCGCTGGTCCTCGCCTAACCACAGCTCAATCGTGTCTTCGAACCCGGTCAACACCGACCCGGCGGGCCGGGGAACGAGAGCTGGTGGCTTCGGTGAGTAGTCGTGTTGCCGGGTGTATTTCACTACCGCGTCGCGGCTGACTCCGAGCCGGCGGGCGATTTCACGGCCCGCAATTCCTTGGGAGTCGAGTGATCTGATATTTTCTTGCACGGACATGGGTACCGTCATCTGCTTCCTAGTTCCTTCCGGCGCGACCGCTTGGCAGTAGACACGTCGAATGGAACCTATCGGGGGGTGGCGGGCCCCTGTCTCCAACACGCTGGAGAGGGCCCCGGCCACCGGGTGATCTCAAACTCTGCGCATTCCCCAAATCCAACGTCGTGGAGGGGGATTGCCTGGCCTGATTTTTACCGCTCTTTTGGCAGGAAACCAGCCGCTAACTTGGCCGGTTTCCTGTGCCGAAACGGCCTACAAAGAGTTGATCACACACACTGGAACAACTACCCGCCCGGGCGCGAGAGCAAGCTGCTGCCTGGGGCGCGGATTGTGAAGATCCACAACAAGGCGACAGTGGTGGATCCACGATCGTACTGCTCTCGCTGTTTTTTGCACGATGGTCACGTGAAGGTCGAACTCGCGGTCGCCCACGAAAAACGTGAGGACCATAAGCGCCAGACGCAACGTGAACGTCAGGACGACCACGAGGCGGCACAAGCAGTTTTCGCGCGCCGCAGGCTCGGCGACTGAACGGTGTTCGCCGGGGTCTGTGTTGGGTCTAGCCGATACGGATGAGTTTCTTATTCACGAACTCGCTGGCACCGTATCGTCCGAGTTCGCGTCCCATGCCGCTTCTTTTCACCCCACCGAACGGCAGTTCTGCGCTGCCGGCGTCGACGAGGTTGACGTAGACCATGCCGGCTTCGATACGGTCGGCGACCCGCAGTGCCTGCTCGGGATCGGTCGTGAACAAGTAGGAGCCAAGCCCGAATGGTGTGTCGTTCGCGAGGGTAATAGCTTCATCCTCTGAGCCTGCCCGGTAGACGGAGGCTACGGGGCCAAAAAACTCCTCGTGGTACGTGTCGTTGTCCCGCATGACATCGGTGAGCACGGCAGGCGGGTAGAAGGCACCAGAGCGTTTGCCCGTGGTCGCCAGGGTCGCTCCCTGCGCGACCGCGCGCTCTACCTGCTCCTCAAGATGCTCGGCCGCGCCGAGGGACGAGAGGGGTCCGTAGTCTGCACCGGGAATGGTGGGGTCGCCGGGTGAGTTCGCAAGGATGGCGGCGGTGAACTTCTCCGTGAATTCATCGTAAAGTTCATCGATCACAATAAATCGCTTAGCTGCGTCGCAGGCCTGCCCGCTATTGCGGAGGCGACCGGCGACGGCGGCAGCTACTGTTGCGGCCATGTCGTCGGTGCTCAGCAGGATGAACGGGTCTGACCCACCCAGTTCCAGCACGACCTTCTTGAGGTGGCGACCGGCCACTTCGGCAACGGCCGCGCCGGCGCCCTCCGAACCGGTGAGAGAGACGCCCTGTACCCGCGGGTCGGCGATGATCGTGGCGACCTGCTCGCTGTCCGCATACACATTGGTGTAAGCGCCAGCCGGGAAGCTTGCATCGTGGAAAATTTGCTCAATCGCCGCCGCCGACTCCGGGCACTGCGACGCATTCTTGAGGATGATCGTGTTGCCGATCATGAGGTTAGGTCCGGCGAAGCGCGCAACCTGATAGTACGGGAAATTCCATGGCATGACGCCAATCAGCACGCCGAGAGAGTTGGAGCGCATGAAGGCGGAACCCTCGCCGCTGAGAAGGGTAATTGGTTCGTCCTTGAGGAATTCCTGCGCGTTGTCGGCGTAGTAACGGTAGATGTCGGCGGAGTAATCGATCTCGCCGAGCGCTTGGTCGACGGGTTTTCCCATCTCGCGCACGATGATGGCCGCCAGCTTGTCACGGCGCTCCTCATGCAAATCGCCGACCCTGCGCAGGAGAGCGGCCCGCTCGTCGGTTGAAGAGCTGCGTGACCAGCCGCGGTGGGCCTCATCGGCCGATGCGATGACCTGCTCAATTTCATCATCAGAAATCTGGGGGTAAGTTTTGATGGTTTCGCCTGTGGCGGGGTTGACAACGGCATGGTGGCTCACGAGCCACCTCCTTTCACGGTCGGACTACTGTTCCGGAATTTGGCACGTGAAACTAGCCAACCATGTTCGCGGAATTTGTCAAGGCGAATAAGACCAGTGGAAGTTGTGGCGGCTAGTTTCGTCTCGGTGTGATCTTCTCAGTCTGCTGCGTTGTCAATTCAGCCGGTACCGCATTGATAACTTCAGCAAGGACGTAAATGGCCAATAGTGTGCGTCAGGGACGCTGGTAGTCATGCCGACAATGTCTGCTCTCGAAGGAGCGTTCTGCCGCAGTGCACCATGGCGTCTTGCAGCGCGCCGCGTCGTCTCGCAGGTAATACAGGGTGTTTCGTTCACCGGTGACGATCTTGAGATCGGAGAGGGTATCCGCCGTAGCTTTTTTGTGTGCCTGCGGTGTTCTCGGTATTGGCTGGCGTTACTCGGGAAGTAGTTCGAACTTGACGCCGTTGTGCTGCACGACGATGCGTAGCCTGTCCAGGCTGGTCACGACGAGATCGGCGTCCAGGTCGGCTGCGTCATGGGTTCCTTCGACGCCGATGGTGGCACAGCCGGCCGCGCGCGCGGCTTCGAGGCCGGCCGGTGCGTCCTCGACGACGAGGCAGCGGGCCGGGTCGAACCCGAGGCGGGCGGCAGCTTCGAGGAATGGTTCGGGGAAGGGCTTGCCCCGGCCCGTGTCCTCGATAGTGATGATGGTCGCCGGTGTCGGGACGCCCGCGGCGGCCAGGCGAACGAGGCAGAGCTCTCGGGTGGCGGAGCTGACGATCGCCCGCCGGTGCTCGGGGATGCTCGCGAGCAGGGGCCCGGCACCGGGGAGGACCCTGATGCCCATCGTGTCGGCGAGCTCGATCTGGGTCAACCGGATGACCGCGTCGTCGATCTGATCGGCCGGAATCAACGTGGCCAGCATCTGCCGGGCCGGCACCCCGTGGCTGGCACCCCGGAATGACGTGCCAAGGCCGGCTTCTTTGGCCCAGCTCAGCCAGGACCGGTTCACGGCGTTGGTCGAGTCCACGAGCGTCCCGTCGTTATCGAACAACACTGCCTCGAACACCCGTCCGAGGAGGGTGTTCTCTTTGTCGGGTGAGGTGCGGGGTGTGTGGGGTTTGGTCGGGTCGGCCGTGAGGTTGGTCATGGGTGTCCTTTCCCGAAGTCGCGGTGCACGGCCCCGGATACCCCACAATTCTCTCCCTCTCGCGCTCCCCCGGGCGGAATATCACCGTGATACCAGTCTCGAAACCGTGACGGTGATGCCGTCAAGAGCAATTGGAGCCGCTGCACGGCACTGTCCGATGGGCTTTTTGTCCTTTCTGGCGTTTCACCGTAGCTGCCTTCCGTGCCTTGCGTCACCCAAATTCTCGGACGCGCCCTGCGGGCTTATTTCGCCCGCGAATTCGTGCACTCCGGCACTTCCGGTCGCTATCGATTTCTCTTGCCAGATAGGGCAAAAAAACAGTTGTTCACGAAGGAGAGAGAACCCATGGCTGAGACCGATTACTACAACGAGAACACCTACCCCCGGGAGCGCTACGCCAGCGGGTGTGCCTGCAGCGGGTGCCGGTCCGAAGGTGCCGTAGACATTCAGCCGGGCGAAACCTGCACGGCCACCCGCTACGCCGACAGCGTCGCTTAGATCGAGGGAAAAACTCATGCTCACAATTCAGATTCCGCCCCTGACTCCCGGAGTGCTCGGGGCCGACAACCTGCTCAGCAGCGCCGACATGTCGACGTTCTGGAACAGCCAGAGCTACCCCAACCCCAGAAGCCGGTTCGTCATCGTCATGACCCCGAACGGCTCCCGCGTCAACGCCTGCGCAACCCCGAGAGGAACCCGCTAATGCTCACCATCACCCACACCCACGAAGCCGGAACCCTGATTGCGGGCACCAGCCGGGGCGACGGCACCGCCGAGGTTCTCAAGTCCGCCGGATGGCGCTGGGGGCGCAGCATCAACGCCTGGTTCGTCCCGCAGTCCCGCGACCGCCTGCCCAAGCTGCACACCATCACCCGCACCAAGTCGGCACTAGAAGCGGCCGGGTGCGAGGTCGAAACGGAAATCGATAGCAGCCACCGCCCGACCGCTGAGGTCGAGGCCGGAAAGATCGAGCGTCAGGCCGACCGGGTCGACGCCCTGGCCGCCAAGGCAGAGCGTAAGAGCCGCGCCGAAGACGCCGCATGGGCCAACGCCCGCGCCGCACACAATCGCCTGCCCGAAGGAGGCGAACCGATCAAGGTTGGCCACCACTCCGAAGTACGCCACCGCAACGCGATCGCCACAGCAGATAACGCCATGCGCACGTCAATCGGGGCCAGCGCAGATGCCACCACCGCCCAGGCCCGCGCCGACGCGGCCACCCACACCACCACCGCCCGATATAGCCCGGTCACCGTGGCCAACCGCATCGAGACGTTGGGCGCTGAGCTCCGCAAGCTCGAGCGCCGCGTAACCGCCCCGTGCTACGACGACACCCGCGGTTACATCGACGCCACGGCCGAGCAGCTGACGGCCCGGGCGGCACGCCTCGCACCGCACATCGAGGAGAAGCGCGACCAGATCGCCTATTGGGAGGCCGTGCGCGCCGCCCAGGTTGAGAGTGGCAAGGCCACCGGCTACGACCGTTCCACGGTCAAGAAGGGAGACCGGGTGAAGATCCGCGGCCAGTGGCGCGAAGTCGTGCGCGCCAACGTCAAAACGGTCAGCGTCACCACCGGCTACACGTGGACGGATACCGCCCCGTATGCGGAAATTCAGCAGCTCGTGCAGCCCGAGTAAGCACGTTGCAGCAGCCGGCCCACCCAAGGGCCGGCCGCGAGGGGGCATCCCCTCACACTCCCCCACCAGGTGAACCCGCCACGGAGGCCGGATCCCCGCGGACCCGGCTACGCCGGCCAGCCCTTTTCAAGACTTTTCTTCCCTTGGTGGCTGGTCATCGTAGTTCGCTTCGTGCCTGCGTCACCCACACTCTCGCACGCGGTCGCAGGCTCCCTTATTTCGCACGAGGCTGCGGGCACTACGGCACTCCCGCTCTCAATCGATTTCTCTTGCCACCCAGGGCAGAAAAACGGTGGACGACCCAACAACCACTGCCCAGAGAACCCGGGACCCCGGGCCACTCACCAAGCGAGAGAGAGAACCCCATGACCACCACCATCCGCAGCATCAAGATCACCCCAACCGACACCATCACCACCCTGAACCTGGGCCAGAGCAACATCGGGACGGACATCAGCGCCGCCATCGGCTGCTCGATGTTCGACGTCGTCGGCCTGGCCGACGACATCGACCTCTTCGTCGATGATGAAGGACTCATCAACGGGTCCACCCTGAACCTGCCCGCGACCGTGCTCGCCCACCGGCTCGGCTCCCCCACCGTCATCTTCGGCACCGCGATCGCCGTCAGCGTCACCCCAGACGACGAAACCGTCGGCCTCACCCACAGCCAGCTCACCAGGATCCAGACTGCACTCGCCCAGACACCCGACCCAGGCACCATCGACACCCTCGTTGAAAGCCTGTCCCCCTTCCCCACCATCGTGGGCATGCTGCGCAACATCTAACCGCGACAACCGGCTGGCCCTCACGGGCCAGCCGGTGAGGGGCGACCCCTCACACTCCCCCACCAGCGCGGCGAGGGACATCTCTTCAGCGCATAGCGGCATGGGAGACACGATTCGATCGAGGCTAATTAAAAAATGAATGAATGAAAGAATGCATGCTTGCAAGAAAGTTTGCATTCCTTCAAGATTGACAGAATGCATTCTGGCTGGAATGCTTGAAAGTATGCAAACAGTGATGGTCTACAGCGAATCCGGTGGAGTAACGAAAACGACTACCGCTGTGTCGATCGCGATGATTGCCGCCGAGCAGGGGAAGCGAACCGTCCTGGTCGACCTCGATCCTCGCGCTGCATCGACCAAGTGGCTCGACGTCGTCCCAGCTGGCGACGGGCTCCACGTCGGAGCCATTCTCGGTGACGAAGATCCCCAAGGTTGGGGGGAGGACTTGGCAGTTCGAACCGCCTGGTCAGAAAACCTGCGCGTAATCCCATCAGCACGCAACGTGTCCAACCGCGAAGCAGACCGCGCTGATCATGCCGAGTTGCGGCTAAGAACCGCTCTTGAAGGAATCTCTGCCGATCTGGTCATCATCGACTGCCCGAATCGTCAGGGAGGACCGCTAACCCTGTCTGCGCTGAATGCCGCGGACACGATCGTCTATGCGTCCACCGCCACCAGTGACGGCGTGGACGGCGTGGCAGGAGCGCGCCGCACCGTTGCACAGTTCCACCACAGTCGAGAGCGCATAGGGGCGCCCGTGACATTGACCGAGGCTGGGATCGTATGTGGGGGAGTGCGGGAAACGATCATGTCGCGCCCCGCGGTGGCCAGCATTGAGGAACTCCGGGAAACAGGAATGCTCCTACTTCCCCTCGTTCCGGAGAGGGCCATCATTCAGGAAGTTCGGTTGACCGGTGATTGGTACGGCAATTTCAGGAAGGGTGCACCCGTCTTGGGGGCATACCAGGCAATCGTGGACCAGGTGATTCGATGAGCGACCAGCAGGACAGACCAGATCTCAGCTCGCGCCGCCGCGCACCCCGTCCGGCCGCCGATGAGCGTGTGGACCCCGTCGACTACCGCCAGTCCACACCGGCAAAGGCAACGGCGCAGCCAAGTCCCTCTCCTGCAATTAGGGCTGCACCCGCGCCGGCGCCGCGTCGCGGAAGACCTCGTCGCGAGGTGACGGTGCCATTCAGCACAAGGCTTGCACCTGACGTTCTCGACCTCATCGACCTGGCTGTTGCTTCTGGCGCAGCGGATGGAACCATCCGCAGCGTCATTGAGGATGCAATCCGAACCCGCTACGGCAGCACCTCGTCAAATTAGCCGACCGCGACAACAGCGCCCGCACGGCTAAACAGATGTTTATCTGATGTAGTGTGTGGCATGAGTATCGCGACTTTTACTGACCTTTTGCGTAAGCCCAAGGAGGTTCTGGCTCACATTGATGAGGGTCAGGTCCGGATCACGCGTCGTGATGGTGACGATCTCGTGATCCTGCGCGGTCACGATCTCGACGTCCTCGAGAACGGTATCGCGCTCTCGAGCAGGCTGATCCGGGCGATCGGGCGGAACAAGGGCGACGTCGTGGCGGCGTTGACTGATCTGTTCGCTTGGGCGGGGGAGTTCACCCCGGGGGAGCTCGCCGCGTACGCGGCTGAGATTGAGCAGCTCGTTTATGCCGCTAGTGAGCTCGGCACGTTCGAGCGTCTGCTGCGGGCGCAGCAGGAGTGGCAGGAAACGGCCGTCGCCTACGCGATGGGCATGCGACTTGTCGAGCCGATCGAGTTGCCCGCCGCCCCGGTTCGCGTCGAACGCCCGTAGGTGGCGGGGAAGCGTGGTGTCGCGGTTCCGCGGCCGATCAAGGGCACCGAGTACGAGATTTTCTTTGGTAACACTGCAGCCCAACGCGGGTGGACGGATTTGAAGGCGTCCGCGAAGAATGCCCTCGCGGACGCATACGACTATCGCACCGCGCATCCTGCGCGGTACGACCCTGATCGTTGCTACCAACTGCGCGGGGATCTCTCCACGGTCCTGGTCGATGGCGTGGTCCTGCCGCAGTGGCAGTACAAGGTCACTGACGGTGCTCGCCTGTGGTATGCCGTTGACGAGCCCAACGTGAAGGCGAAGAAGCCAGGACGCGTGTACATCACGAAGGCCGCGACCGGTCACCCTAACGAGACGGACTCGACGAAGAACTTCCGGTAGCCGCCACGAACCGCCTCCACCGCCGGCGCCGACAACGACCAGGCACACGGCCTGTCGAGGATCCTCTCGCGACTCGGGGCGCAGCGGGGGAGTGGGCTGGCGGTCTACTTCTGTTTGGGGCGTACCGTCTGGGCTTCGGCGCGGTCGGCGCGGGTGCGCTGCTCGCGTTCGCTCGTGCGTGACTGATCCAAGTCGGCGCGCAGCTGGGTGAGCTGCTGCTCGAGGGTATCCCGCACATCGGTGACGCGCTGCTCAGAGTAGGAACGCTCCCGGGCGGCCTCGGCCGTGGCACTGTCGCGTTCGCTGGTGACCGTGGCCAGGCGCCCGGTGAGGACGAGTGCTTCCGCGCGTGCGCTCTCGCGCTCGACCCGGGCCTGGTCGAGCAAGTCCCGGGTGCCAGCAGCATCCGTCTCCGCACGATCGGCGCGCGCCACGGCGGCGTCGGCCTGCGCCGCGGCGTCTCGCGCGGACGCCAGGGCCTCGTCTTTGGCCGTGGTGGCCGTGGTGACGAGTTCCTGGGCCTCGGTGAGCCGTGCGGTCGTAGCGGTGTTTTCGTTGGTCAGAGCGGCCACCTGGACCGTGAGGGCGGCGATCTCTGCGGACGTGCGTGCGTTGTCCTCGCCCGCGACGACCAGGTCGCCCTCCAGGCCGGCGGCACGCTGCTCGAGCGCGTCCAGGACGGCGCGGAGTTCGTCGACCAGGGCAGCGGATTCCTCGGCTGCCGCATCGGCTTCTGCCCGCTCGGCCTCGGCCTTGCGGGTGGCGGTCTCGGCCCGGTTGGTCCGGGCGGCCGCGGACGCGACCTGCTCGGCCGCGCCCGCGGTGACGGCCTCGATCTGTGCCTCGGCTGCGTCGGGGTCCGCGACCGTGCGCAGCTCGTCGACGAGGACGACGAGCTGTTGCTGCAGGTGCTCGACCATGCCGGCTACCTGGGAGCGCAACACGCTGGCCCGCTGACGTGCGGCATCGACGGGGAGCCTGTCGTCCTCGACCGTGCGCTCGATGCGGCCGGACTCCGCGCGGCGTGCCCGCCACGCAGCGGCCCGGTTGTGGGCGGGGTTGATGCAGTAGCCGGCAGGCCGGCCGACACCGGGCGTGGCGTCCACGGGCTCGTCACAGCCGGGGAAACCGCAGGTACGCACATCGGTGATCTCGGGAAGACTCATACCAATATCGTATCACTCAGAACGCAATACGTAAACGTAATACGAATAACGATAACGAATTATGAAATAGTGTCTCGTCATCGAGGGTGCGGGACCCGCTTCGGCCGGGTGCTGTGCCGTCATGCACACGGAAGAGCGGGGCGCGGCACCCAACTGCGTGAGCTGGTCGGCATGATCTATGCCGAGCGGCGGGAGAGTGGTGCCGAGGATTCCATGAATCGAACGTGTGTCGGCTTTTTACGATCTCGGTGCGCTTGGAGTTGATCGATTGCGGGCAGTCAGCCTGTGACTAGGCGCGTTCTAGATTTCGCCACTTCACCGAGATCGTAAGGCCGACTCGTGCCGCACGGCCTATCTCGGTCCTCGTCGCGTTCTGCCGGGTAGTGGTTCGCTGTGAGTTCATTCATCCTGTCGCTGGTGCGGACAAACCGAATCGTGGGTAGAGGACCTCGAAACCGATGTCCAGGCCTCCGTCTAGTGCGCGCACCGAGTGTCCGCCGCCGGGGATTTCCCGAAGTGTCACGGCCATGCCGGCTGATTGTGCGGCGCTTGCGACGACTCGTTGGCCGGCTAGTACACCGGGGTCGTCAGCGCCGGCGGTGAATATCGCGACAGTGTCTGCGTAGTGGTGCGCGGCTAGCAGGTTGACGGGTCGTTGGGCGTCGTACGCTTTCTGGTCGCCGCCGAAGATGTCCTTGAGAGTGGCCGCCTGAATCTCGGATCCGGGGAAGGACTCGCCGGAGATGTCGATGACGTTGGACCACAGGTCGGGGTGTTTGGCGGCCAGGGAGATCGCGCACTGGCCGCCGTTAGAGAAACCGGCGATTGTCCAGTACCGGTGATCTTGGATGATGTTGAGGTTTGCCTTTGCCCAGGTGACGACATCGTGGGTGAGGAAGGTCTCCGCGTTCCCGTATGTTGCGGTGTCCAGGCAGAGCGGGTCAATGCTCGGGTCCCCGAGTTGGTCGGCCACGATCACAATGGGGGCCAAGCCACCATGCAGGGCCGCATCCCGGTCCAAGGTCGCGGCCACGTACTGCGGGTCTGGATTCCCGGGTTGCCCCATTAACAAGATGACCAAAGGGAGAGCGGGAGCATTTGGTACGAGAGCGGCCGGAGGGAGATAGATTCCAGCCGGACGCGAGGTGAACCCGGATCGGGGGTTAGGAATGATCTGACTACCCGTGGTTCCACTGGCGGGCATTCCCGCAGGCGGTACCCAGGTTTGCCAAAGCGGACCGGCTGGAGGGCCCGGAGTTGGAGCCTGGGTGGGCGCCGTCAAAATGATGGGCGTTTCCGTGCTGATTCCAAAAATAGAGCCGAGGGTACGATTCAGTCCAAAGCCCGCGTTGATGCCGAGGCCTCCAGTGATCAGGAACAACAGGATGGAACCTGCCGCGACTGCTTTCCGCGCCCGCCGGGAATCCCACAGGTTGGCGATGGCCACACTCGAGCCGCCGCACGCGGCAGCGAGCCAGATATAGGTGACTGTCCCCAATGACATGCCAAAAAGATTAAGGACCCGGACACACACGAACCAGACCAGGACGGCAACGAGCACTCCGAGGATCAGGGCGGCCGAAGCCATCACCGTCCAGCGCCAGCTCAGTCTCTTGAACAGCAGAAACAGCAGCGCGAGACCGGAGGCCACAAAAAAGAAGACGGCAACGGGTCCGTCGACGACACTAGTTTTCCAGAAGTCGTTGATTTCGGCTCCACCAATCTTCTTCACTCTGGCTGGGAACAAGTCCCGTACGGATCAGCTCCGCCCGTCCAGAATCGTAGAGTGATCGCCCAAACAATGGTTTCACACCTTGCAGTCTTGAGCGGCCGCCGGTGGAACACCGCCGCCTACGCGGGGAAGGGAGCGAGTCCTGGCCTATGCCGTGAAGGGACAGAGGAACACCCCCGCCAAGGCGGGGAAGGGGTGTTGTCCGTCACGATATTTGACGATGAGGTGTCATCCTGATTAACGATCGTTTAGCAACAGGTCGACACCGCGGATAGGGACCCTTGATTTTCCGCGGGAGGCGACCTGTCCAAAAGTCGTCACCGAAATCAAATCTACCGAAACATTGCTATGGAGGTTTTTGATCGATTCTGGTAGAATTGAGACTGACGAAAGAGAGCTGACTATGGCCACCAAGACTGTGCGCGTGACTGCCGCTGGTGGCCGACGTATTGACGTCGATCAGACCATGGCGATGATCGAGAAGGGCCAGCAGCTTGCCGGGCATTTTCCTGATGCTGAGGCGCTAGGTCGCGCTCGACGACTTCTCGAGGGCGAGTTGACTGTAGCCGAGGGTTACGCGGAGCTGGACGCCAAGTATTCGCGCTGATGAGCGAGGACGACAAATACACCTACCCCGGTAGCGGGGGAGTGTTGGTGAACTCTCTCGGTATTCGGGACGCCGCCCGCCTCGATGCCGCGATGAATGACTATGCCAGCTTCGCGATGGCGGAAATGTATGCCAAAGCGGTACCCGGGCGCCCTGGTCGTGATTACCTCGTCGAGATTCACGAT
This sequence comes from Cryobacterium sp. GrIS_2_6, assembly GCF_035984545.1. Taxonomy (NCBI): domain Bacteria; kingdom Bacillati; phylum Actinomycetota; class Actinomycetes; order Micrococcales; family Microbacteriaceae; genus Cryobacterium; species Cryobacterium sp. GrIS_2_6. The sequence continues at coordinate 78,912 of NZ_JAXCHP010000002.1, read as the reverse complement.
CGTATGTTTAGCCGCGTCGCACCGGGTATCGCCGGGCGCATCCGTGATGTTGATGCGCAGGCGACTGGTACGGGCATTCCCTACTGCCGGCCCGAGTACATCGAAGAGAACTTAGGCGGCCTGTTTCGTAAGCTCGACCGTGAGGACTATTTGAGCGGGTTGGGCGAGCGTGAGTTCGCTGAGCGCCTTGCTGATCGCTGGGGTGAACTGTCCGCTATCCATCCGTTCCGTGATGGGAATACTCGATCACAGTCCACCTATGTCACGATAATCGCGGAGCGCGCTGGTCATCCGATTGATTGGGGGCGTATCGACGTCGATACGCTCCGCCTTCTGCGACTGAACGCGGTAGCCGGTCAGGACCGACCACTGGCTGACTACTTGGCCGATCGGTTTGTGACAACGGGCCAGAGCTCCGGTGGCTTGCCGAGGCTGACGCTCGAGCTGCAACGCATTGTTGACCTGAACAAACGCAACTATCCAACGAGCGCAACCGAAATAGGCAGGCCTGCCAATGGGGGCACCGCCGAGGGTCGAGGTTATAGACCGTCGCAGCAAGGACGCAGTACTGACAACGGATGGGAGAGGTAATGATGGACGCACCGGACGCAGTCCCAACTAGTCACGTCGATGACGCGGAGATTGAGCGTCGCTTGAGTTTCGCTGATGCCGCTTTGGGGGCAGAGGGCCTTGAAGTGACTGACCCAGTGTTGCGGGATTTGAACAGACAAGTCGCGGCCGAAACGCTTACGGCCGAGGCGGCTATCGCCGCAGCTCTCGCTCATATCAACGCGGGCAACGTAGTGCGGGAGTCGAGTAGTTACGATGCGCCGTACGTTGATAGTGGGTACGGATCCGGCGCGCCTCCTCCGCGGGATAAAGCCGTATGACGTTCTCTACAGTTGTGACGAGTAGGAAGTAGGCGCGCGTGTCCATTGTTGGTTACACCCGTGTTTCGACGCAGGACCAGAATCTTAATTCGCAGATTGACGCGCTGAAAGCGGCGGGTGCGGAGCACATTTATTCTGACAAGTTGACGGGGAAGAACGCGGCCAGGCCGGGTCTGGTCGATTGCCTAAAGTTTCTGCGGCGTGGTGACACGTTGCTCGTCTACAGCACCGATCGGCTGGGTCGGTCGATGACCGACGTGGTGACGATTGTCACGGAGCTGGGGGAGCGGGGTGTGGAGTTCACGTCGCTTACGGAACCGTTCGATACCACCACCGCTGGTGGGGAGTTGTTTTTCCATATTTGCGCGGCGTTCGCTCAGATGAACGGTCGTATCATTTCGGATCGCACGCGCGCGGGTCTTGCTGCGGCGAAGGCGCGTGGCCGGCATGGTGGTCGGCCTACGGTGATGACTGCGGATCGGATCAAGCTTGCTCGCGCTATGCGCGCTGAGAGGGCGACGTGGGAGACCATCGCCGGAGCGTTGCAGGTTGGGGTGTCGAGTGTGCGTCGCGCGCTCGACAAGCCCGTGCCTGTAGATGCCTCGGAAGCGAGCGAGACGGCGGAGCGAACGCCCGCTCTTTCACGCTGATAGGGCTTCGTCTGCTACCGGGTTGTGTGCGTCCCAGGCGTCGACGCTGGATCGAAGGTAGCGGACACTCTTCCTCGTCAGCGCCACGAACGTGGGGCCGCTGCCGCGTTGCCGGAGCAGACGTAAATCGTCCGTTGTCAGACCTAGCCGGGCCGCAGTCTCGGACGGTGTAAGGGCACGGCGCTTCGGATCCGCGATGGCGGGCCGACGGGTTACTACTCGCATGATGCGCCCCCCAGCTCGTCGGTCGCTGCGCGCAGCTCGGTTCCGCGAGCCGAGGTGACGGCGCTGATCTTGTCCGGTCTGAAACCCGACCAGCTCGCGGCGCCCACGGTCACCACTGGCGCTGATGTGTAGCCGAGTTGCTGCAAGGTCTCGATCGCGCTGTCATCGGTGGCCAGGTTGACGGTCACGTACGGTGCGCCGGCCCTCGCTAGTGCCTTCTTTGTTATTGTGCACTGCATGCAGTTCGGCAGCGTATAGACGGTCAATGTCTCGTTCACGGTGGACCCTTCTTCTCACATCTCTCGTTGCCTTTCGGCACACGCCGAAAAACAGAGTCAGGGGTGAATTGGCAAGGGACCGTGGAATACCGGAGCGCAGCGAGGATATGCCGCGAAAGCCCTTGCTAAGAGAGGAATGGCTCGTACCATCACCAGTCGAAACGGCAACGGAGTTGCACGAAGAAGCCCCGCGGACCGAAGGTCGGCGGGGCTTCTTCGTTACAGATTAGGGCCGAAGGCTCACTGAGTCTTTGGCTTGTCGTCACCGATGAAAGTGTGTGCACGGGTTCCGCGCGGCTTGCGTGTCTTTGCCGGTGTTGCACCTGGCGCACGGACGCCGGTTGCGCGTAAGTCCTTCTCGCTCCACCCAGCGGCTAGCGCAGCTTTCCATGCGTTTTCGTGTGCAGTAGCGGCGTCGCGAAAACGAGCCTCCGCAGCGTCGGATTTGTTGCCCGAGTCTGCGACAAGCCGTACTGCTTCAACACGGGCCGACACGTCGGCTTCGATCAAGGAACGAGCACGGGCAGCTGCATCGTCGCTGTTCACATTGGTTTCACTCGTGCGCCCGAGAATACCGCGAGAGCAACCGCTCCCGAAAGAGCATGCTTTTGCTTTTGCGAAGTGTCAGCATTCAGAGAAGGTGCTCCAATAGGAGCGTGTCCGATTGGAGCAAGCTATAGAGTTACCGGTGGTAACTTGCTTTGATTCTGGACGCGGGGCGGCCGGATTTGGCATATTTGTCGTATGGTCCCCTCATTTTCGGGGGTTCGCTGCGCTGGGCCTGGGGGGTGGGTGGGACGTGATTGACACGAGTGAAGGTCGCCTGTTTGGCCGGAAGCGGCGTAAGAATGCGGACACGCCGCGTAAGAAGCACTACAGCGTCTACGTCTCCGACGCTGAGGACATTCAGCTGCAGGCCCGTGCCGCTCTTCGAGATGTGACGGTGCCGCGGTTGTTGTTTGAGTCGGCCATGGATTCTCAGGTGCAGACGTCAACGGACCGCAAGCTGGCCATTGTCGAGTTGTTTGCCGTTCGTAAGCTGTTGGCCAGCATCGCGAACAACGCCAACCAGGTCGCGAAGTTCGCGAACACCGAGAGCCAGTTCCCCGCCGAGGCCGAGTTGATCATCGCGGAGTACCGTGCGATCGTCCCGCGTCTTTCGGCTGCGATAGACACGTTGGCCGACTCATGATGCCTAACATCACCCGGGGCGCTCAGATGGGTGGGCTCATGGTCTACCTGGCCGGGGCTGGGAAGTCGAACGAGCACGAAGAGCAGCACCTAGTCGCCGGAAACTCTGCCGTCGTGACCATGCACGGGTATGGCGTTCTTGACCGTGATACGGCCCTGGCCATCGCAAAGGATTTGGATGAGCCGCGGGTGAAACTCGGAGTCGAGGTCACGCGTCAGGCGCGTATCACTGATCCGGGCACCGGGGAGTCGATCACGACGCGAGTGGCCGCGGATGTGTGGCATTGCTCGTTGTCGTTGCGCGCAGAAGAGGGGCAGCTTTCGGATGAGAAGTGGGGCGCCATCTCGCAGGACTTCGTGGATCGGATGGGCTTCACCGAAGCGGGCAGTGGCAAGGCCGACTGCCGTTGGGTGGCCGTGCGTCACGGCCTCTCGACGAATGGTAACGACCATGTGCACATCGCTGTGTCACTCGTCCGCGAGGACGGTACGAAGGCGCCGACGCACAATGACTTCACGCGCGCTCAGGGCATCTGCCGTGACCTGGAACGCGACTACGGCCTCGAGCAGTTGGAGTCGCGGGAACGCGGCATTGGTGTGCGCGGGGTCAAGCCGGCCGAGCAGGCCCGGGCGCAGCGCACCGGCACTGAGGTTGAGGCCCACAAGCTGGAACGCATCGTACGCGCGGCGTCGGTGGCGTCTCTTGATGAGGGCGAGTTCGTGCGCCGTCTTCGGCGCGGGGGAGCGCTTGTGCGGCCCCGTTTTGTCGCTGGGCGTGATGATGTTGTGGCCGGCTACTCCGTCGCGTTGCGGCCGGAGCAGGGTGTGCAGCCGGTTTGGTACGGTGGTGGCCGGCTTGCCCGCGATCTGACGTTGCCGCGGATGCGCGAGGGGTGGCCGGACAGCCCCCAGAGCGCTCAGGGCGGGGTGGATGAGTGGAGGGCCACGAGTAAGAACCCGTGGCAGTACCGGCCGGTGGCTTCGGGACGTGAAGAGATGACGCCGGATCCGAAACTGTGGAAGCAGTACACCGATGAGATCAAGCAGCTGCGTGTGCAGATGCGCGAGGTACCGTTTGAGGATCGCGCCAGTTGGGCGCATCTGGCCCGCGATACCGCGGGGGCTTTCGCTGCGTGGTCGCAGCGTGTGGAGGTGACGCCCGGACCGTTGGCGCAGACCGCACGGGACTTGTCCCGCACAGCGCAGATCCGCGCACATGAATCTAAGCCGAAGCCCGCGGGCCGGGTGTCAGTCGCCGGGGCCACGATGATGTTGTTGCAGGCGTCGACCCAGGGCCAGGGGACGATGGCCGAGGCGATCATGCTGCGCCAGCTCGCATCGACTGTGAAGGCGGTCATGGACATGCACACGGCCATCGGGGAAGCCCAGCGCGCAGCCCAGCTGGATCGCACTTTGTCCCAGCAGTACTCGCAGGTTCGTGAGCGTCTGCCGGCCATCGTGCGCGCCGGGACGGGACAGCCAGGTAACGCGATGCCGGCGCCGGCGGCGGGCCTTGACCCGGAGCTGGCGAAGATCGTCCAGGCTGCGCAGCGCGGCCAGGTTATCCCCGGAACGGGATCGCCCGTGCCGACGCGTATCGAGTCCCACAAGCCACAGACCACCGTCACGCCGAACGAGCGCGACGGTCACGAGAGATAACGAAGGGGCATCACATTGGCTGAAGAATCAGATGGCATCGGCGAAGCGTTCGACGGGCAGATACGTGTTGCTCTGACTGTCGCCACGCAGATGGGAGAGCGTTTCGCCCGGCTCCGTGAGGAGTTGGCCCGGAACGCCCAGGCGCAAACCGTTCAGCAGACCAAGGAGCTACAAGCACGGTTCGATGCGGAGCGGAACGCGGCACGAGCCAGCCTGGCTCCCGTGCAGCAGCACCAGTGGTGGAACACCGCCGGGATTGACGACATTGCGACGGCTTATGAGACGGCCGTCGCGTGGCGCATCGTGGATCCTGACATTGCGCGTACGTCCGATCGCATGCGGGAGGAACTGCGCGGCCGGTACGGCATCGACGTGAATAACCTGGACGCCGACCCCACCGCAGTGCGCGAGGCGTTAGCCCGTGCTCAGCAGGACCGCAGCACGGCTGCGGAGAGCCGAGGCGAGAGCGGTAAGGACTACGCCGAAGCGGCATCGCTGCTCACGGTAGCCGACCAGCTGGACCGCAAAGCCGAAGAACGCGACCGCGAACAAGAGCGCACCGCGAACACCAACGATGAGTCCGCGGAGGGGCTCTCACGGGAGGAACTGACCGGCAACGCGGGCGTCACTCGCGACGACGCCGCGAAAGCCTACGACAGCGCGGGGCGCCGCGAGTCGTTCGCGGCCGATATGGAAAAGGTGGGTGTCGACCCCCAGCTGCGGAAGGCTCGCCTGGTAGCTGATCGAGAGAACGGCACCCACCCGAGCGCGGCCGTGGCAACCAAGCCAGGCAAGCAGGCCAAGGCCCGCAACCGTTCCCAGAGTCCCGGCCTGCAACGAGAACGCGGCGGACTCAGCCGCTAGCGGGTCCCTGGATCGACAGACCCGCTCGGATTCCGGCCTCGACCAGAAATGGACACTTCCCGAGCTGCGGGTCGCGATCCGGGAGCGGATAGAGGGCTATAACCGGGAACCGTTCCAGAAACGGGCCGGCTCCTCTCAACCGTCTCCGACAAACTCTGCAGCTTTCTTCGTTGAGAAGCCGCACCGCTGACAACCGCTTTGTGTGGAGGAGTGGTCGGGTTTGCGATAGCGAGAGGTCACTCGTCACACCCCCTTTCGCCGTGCTTGTCCCGTCTCCTCGCAGGGGTGGGGCTCCGGTTCGGTGTGCGAGTGCGGGGGCCGGGGAGCGTCTCGCGCCGGCCTCAGTGGGCGACGCCGGGGCGCTGGTGTCGGGCGCGGGTTTGCGCCCGCGCATAAATGAGCGTAGTCCTTAATGAGTCAACTCATTGGAGGCGTCATGGCCGGTCTGCCGGAGTACCCGGACGCGAAACGCAGCCCTACCCGAGGCCGCCGCGAACGAAGCATGCAGGACAAGCAGTTGCGGATCTTCGCGGCCGCGGCCGCTCTCTTCACCGAGCGCGGGTTCGACGCTGTGGGGACGCAGGAGATCGCCGAACGCGCCGACGTGGCTGTCGGCACGGTTTTCCGGTACGCCTCGTCCAAGGCCGAGCTGCTACTCATGGTCTACAACCGCGCACTGCGCGACGCGATCAACACCGGCGTGCGAGCCTCGGCCGAGACCGCTGACCCGGTCGAATCGGTGAACGTGCTCGTCCAGGCCGTGCTGGCGAGCTCGGCGCGCAACCCGGCCAACGCCGTCGCCTACCAGCGCGAGCTGCTGTTCGGTTCGGCCACCGACGAACACCGGACCGCGGGCCTCGCGCTTGTCGGCGAGCTCGAGGACGCGATCGCGTCCCGCCTCATCGCGGCGGCCCGGTCAGCCGGGGTCGATGGCCCTCCGGTCCTGCGCGAGGGACAGCGGGCCGCCCGCACCGTCTTCGCGGCGCTGTCGCTCCTGATTGCTGGGCCGTCCACGGGCGCGCATCCCGGAGCGGACCCCGTCGAAGAGCTGCGCGGGCAGGTCACGCAGATCGTGCGTGGCTTCCTCGCCACGTTGCCATCAATTATCGAAACATATTAAGGAGACTGACTATGTATTACAGCAGCGGAACTATGGAGGCGTTCGCGCGTCCCCGCAAGCCTGAGGGAGTCGAGAACAAGACCGCGTGGTTCGTCGGCGCCGGCCTGGCGTCGATGGCTTCGGCGGCGTTCATGATCCGTGACGGACAGATGGACGGGTCGAAGATCACAATCCTGGAACGGCTGAAGCTGCCCGGCGGGGCGTTGGACGGGATCGATGAGCCCAAGAAGGGCTTCGTGATCCGCGGCGGCCGTGAGGTGGACGACCACTACGAGTGCCTGTGGGACCTGTACCGTTCGATCCCCTCGATCGAGATCGACGGCGCTTCTGTGCTCGACGAGTTCTACTGGCTGAACAAGGACGACCCGAACGTCTCGCTGCAGCGGGCAACCGTCGAGCAGGGTCAGGATGCCGGCACCGGCACCCTCTTCACTCTCTCGAAGCAAGCGCAGAAGGAGCTCATCGGGCTCTTCCTGGCCACCCGTGAGTCCTTGGAGAACAAACGGATCAACGAGGTCTTCGGCGAGGAGTTCTTCGCCAGCAACTTCTGGATGTACTGGCGCACCATGTTCGCCTTCGAGGAGTGGCACTCTGCGCTGGAGATGAAGCTGTACGTGCACCGCTTCATCCACCACATCGGCGGCATGCCGGACTTCGCCAACGTGCGGTTCTTCAAGTACAACCAGTACGAGTCGATGGTGCTGCCGCTGTACCGGTGGCTGCTAGACCAAGGAGTGACGTTCCAGTTCGACACCGAGGTCACCGACATCGACTTCGCGATCACCTCCGACCGAAAGCAGGCCACCGCCATCCACTGGATCCGCGAGGGTGTCGTCGGTGGCGTCGAGCTCGGCGAGAACGACCTGGTGCTCGCCACCATCGGCTCTCTCACCGAGAACTCCGACAACGGCGACCAGCACACGGCGGCGAAGCTCGACGAGGGACCGGCCCCGGCCTGGGACCTCTGGCGGCGGTTGGCCGCCAAGGACCCGTCATTCGGGCACCCGGACGTGTTCGGAGCACACATCCAGGAGAGCAAGTGGCAGTCGGCCACCGTCACCACGCTCGACACGCGTATCCCCGCCTACATCGAGAAGATCGCCAAGCGTTCGCCGTTCGGCGGCAAGACCGTCACGGGAGGGATCGTCACGGCCAAGGACTCCGCCTGGCTGCTCAGCTGGACAGTCAACCGCCAGCCGCACTTCAAGAAGCAACCCGAGGACCAGATCGTGGTCTGGGTGTACTCGCTGTTGGGCGACGTCCCCGGCGACTACGTGAAGAAGTCGATGCAGGAGTGCACCGGCGAGGAGATTACCCAGGAGTGGCTGTACCACATGGGTGTCCCCGTGGCCGATATCCCCGAGCTCGCGGCGAATAGTGCCACCTGCGTGCCGGTGATGATGCCCTACGTCACGGCGTTCTTCATGCCCCGGCAGGCGGGTGACCGGCCCGACGTGGTCCCTGGTGGAGCCGTCAACTTCGCGTTCCTCGGCCAGTTCGCCGAGACACCCTCCCGGGACACGATCTTCACCATCGAGTACTCGGTGCGCACCGCGATGGAGGCGACCTACCAGCTGCTCGGGATCGACAGAGGCGTGCCGGAGGTCTTCAACTCCACCTACGACGTGCGTGCGCTGCTCGCCGCTGCCAGCCTGCTGCGTGATGGCAAGGAGATCGAGGTGCCCGGCCCAGCCATGGTCCGCGATCTGCTGATGAAGCAGATCAAGAACACCGAGATCGGCGAGCTGCTCAAGGAGTCCGGCCTGCTGAGCTGACCGAGCCGACGAACCATGCGCGGGGCCCGGGACACGACGTCCCGGGCCCCGTTGCGGCGGCCGATCTAAGGCTCATCGACGAGTACGAGCGCATCGATGCGTCGGTGAAGGTCGCCGTCAAGGCTGAGGAAGTCGGCCTTGACGTCTTCGCGATGGGCGAGCACCACAACGCCCCGTTCGTTTGGCACGGCTCCATTCGCACCCCCGAGATCGCAGAGCAGGCGGCGTCCATCTCATCACCAGCGCTGTGCTCGGTGTAGTGGGGCCACGGCTCGGCTGCCGTCGCATCGGTCTCAGTCACGATTCCTATGTATGTGTCACCGTCATAGACGCGCCACACCTGAGAATCGACCTCCGATGGCAAGGCAGGGACGCTCCGGACTAATGCCGAACGTGGTTCCATGAAGGTACTCGCCCCATTTTGAGGCGAGTTGCACAAAGCGTGCAAATAGTTTGGGGGGACTAGATGAGATTCAAATCAGTAGCAGTAACCGCAGCAGCGTTCACTATCGCGGCGGCACTCTTTGCGTCACCGGCTACGGCAGCGCAGAGCGGCATTACCGCCACGGAGGAGGGGTCTCCATCGCCGAGCGACAACAGTGCGGTGATCGCGCAGCTCGAAACGCTCGCGAAAACTCAGAGCGCAACAGAAGTTGAGAAGATCCTCGAAGCTGGCGGCCCTGTTGTATCGCTGTATGACGTAGAGACCAACGAGTTCACTGCGGCATATGTCGAGGAGCAGGGTTTCTCCACCATGGCTATCACGCCGCGCGGCCCTGGTTGTGCCACGACTGATGCGTGCGCTAATTCGGCCAGGGGCTTCTAGGGCACCGGACAGTTGACGTTTTCCAGCGCCATCACCAACGTGACGAAGACCACGGCGGGTGACCGCAACACCACGTGGTGGCGTACTGGAGCCACGGGTATCAACCTGAGCGCGGGTGGGGTGGCCTACCCCACCTCGCCGATCAGTCTGGTGTCCATCACGCGCAGTTAGCTCAATACGCTAAGCGCAAAAGAAGCCAAGAATACAGTCCGCTGTATTCCTGGGTTTTTGTGTCCCGGGCTACGCGTGACGGGGAAGAGCCAGCGGACTAGGAATAGCTCAAGCAGCGTAGGTCACCGGTTGGCGGCGGCGGCCCGGTCAATAGCACGGTCACCCGTGGCGCGGCCGACCGCGAATAGCTCCGCTAGTTCCGCGATCGAGTGCAGGCCGGCGGCGTGCAATTCGACTAGGTGTTTTTGCTGAGTGGGGGAGAGCGCGGGGCTGCGCCCGCCGTGCAGGCCATCGTTGAGCCGGCCAAAGGGGAGGGCGTCACCTACCAGCCGGAAGCAATCGATTTCATCCTCGCGTATACGGAGGGATACCCGTGCTTCATTCAGGAGTTCGGCCGTGCAGCATGGAACACCGCTGACGGGCCAGTGATTACCCTCGTCGACGCAGAAGACGCGTTGAGCCAAGTCGATTCAGAGCTCGACGGTAGTTTCTTCCAAGCGAGGGTGCAACGAACTACTCCGGACGAGCTGATGTACTTGCGGGCAATGGCCGAACTCGGCGGCGCTGAACACAAAGCCGCCGACGTTGCGGCGGTCCTCCAGAAGACCTCTGAGCAGCTCGGCCCGATACGATCCCGACTGATTGCCAAAGGGCTGTTGTATACGTCTCGCTTCGGGTATGCGAAGTTCACGGTTCCACAATTCGACCGGTTCATGCGCCGGCACATGACACTCGACAGTGAACCAACTGCCTAACCCCACACACCGCCACTGGGTGGCGAGCGGTTCGCCGACGCCGGTACGCACAGGAGGGCGCCGGCCGAAGCCGACACCCTCCTCTGTCTGAAGCTGGTGGAACGGGTGGCGATGTTACTTGGCGGCGGCCTTCAGCTTGCTGCCGGCGGTCAGCTTGACGCGGTGGCCGGCGGCGATGGCGATTTCTTCGCCGTTCTGCGGGTTGCGGCCGGTGCGCGCCGCGGTGGCGGTGCGCTCGACGCCGAGCCAGCCCGGGATGGTGACCTTGCCGTCGCTCGCGACGGTTTCGGCGAGTGCGGCAAAGAAAGCGTTGAGCACGCTGTCGACGGCAACCTGGCTCTGGCCAGAGTCTGCGGCAACCTTGGCAACGAGCTCGGTCTTGTTCAGCGACTTGTCAGCCATTGAGTGTCCTCCTCGGACCTTCGCCTGTAAAAAACAGGTACACGGGTGATGCGGGCAATGCGGGCGGTGCCAGAGGCCGCATCCGTTGGTCGGTTGGACCGCGTTGAATCTAACAGAGGTTCGCGAACTTCAGCGTATTTCCGGCGTTTTTCGACGTCTTGGACGGTTCTTTGGGCTCCACATTCTCATTTGAGTATCCCGGCGGTCGGGTCGGGGAGGGTGCGCTGAGGTCACGGTGGGGGCAGACTGGGCGGCATGAGCGCAGAGAGCGGGGGAGCGATGAGTCCGAGCGAGTTCGTGGCGGCGCTGGTTGGCTACTGCGGGGCAGTTCCTCGCTGGCAGTGGCGCTCACACCGATAGTGGGGTGGCGATGTGATCGACGCGGCACTTCTGGCTGTGGCGGCCTCGGTGCCGGGCTCGATTGTTAGCGGCCATGCCAAACTGGGCGCCGCCCGGCCACCTTCGGCTTACCCACATCCCGTTGCAACAGCATCCAACTATCCCTGCAACCAACTGGCGAGCGAGAGCACGACGACAGTCAGGAAAGGGGGGGCGTCGCCCTCTTCCTTCCCCAATCCGCGCAGGATCAGGTCGAGGGTGCTGTCGAGACCCGGCTGCATCCTCGTCGGCAATCTCCGTCTCCGTCTCAGTCGATACGGGGCGGGCCGTGCACGCTCGATGCCAGCTAGTGTCCGGCGGCGGTAGTTCGTTGTAGAAGTCGGCTGAGGGATTCGGGGATCTGTTCTGCGGGCTTGGTCCAGATGAATGGCTTCGGATTCTCGTTCCATCCTTTGACCCATGTGCGGATGTCTGCTTCGGATGCAAAGGCGAGGGAGTAGATCGAGGTCTACGCGACGACGTCCGCGGATATGCTTTCTCCGAGGTTGCTGATTTGATCGGTCCTCTGGCTTCCGTAGACCCAGTAGTGATATAGAAGGAACCGTAGACCAGTAGATAGCCCCAGCCCCACAACGTTCTTAGCGATGTTGTCCGCGAGGAGGCTCTCAAAGCCCAGTGCATAGTGCGACACCCACAGGCACGCGAGGCTGACGAGTAGCCCCAGGACCGACACGACCACGAACTCAAAGAGTTCGAGCGCGATGTTCGACCTGCGTCGAGCTCGGAACGTCCAGTAACGGTTGCCAAACCAGGTCACGAGAGTCGCGATGCCGACGGAGATGATCGTGGCGCCGATAGGACCTTGCACATAGTGGCTCTGCCCGAGGGCTCCGAGTCGGAGAGCATTGAAGAGGCCAAGATCGACCACGTATCCGCAGATGGCGAGTCGCCCTATCGGGTAGCGGTGTTCCGGCGATGCGGTAGCAGGATTCCGGGGACAGGGTAGCGCTCGAAGCGGGTGTGCTGCTCTGCTGTGAAACGACAACACATGGGGTGTTGTCGTTTCACGTTTGGAGTACTGGTTCATGGCGGATTATCGAAAGATCCTGGTGCTGTTGCTGGAGGGGCGCAGCTATCGGGACGTGGTGGAGATCGCGGGGTGCTCTCACCGGGCCGTGGCCCGGGTGAGCCAGGAAATGCAGGCGCGCGGCATCACCGCGGCGGATTCGGTCAGCGACGCCGACCTAGCCGGGTGGTTCCCGGACGGGCGCCGGAAGGTGTCCGAGGAATATGACCAGCCCGACCTGTCTCGGGTGCTGGCGTCGATGAAAGCGAACCGGCACTTCACCTTGTTGTTGGCCTGGCGCCGCTATGTCGACACGAAGGACGTCGGGAAGAAGTATGGCTATTCGCAGTTCTGCGCCCTGTTCACCGACTACGTCCGCAGTCACGACCTAGTCGCGGTGCTGAACCACGAGCCGGGCCGGGCGATGCTGGTGGACTGGGCCGGCGACACTATCGAGCTGGTCGACGCGGTCACTGGCGAGGTCACGAGGGCGGTGCTGTTCGTCGCGGTGCTGCCGTTCTCCGGGCTGATGTTCTGCCGCGCGTTCATTGATATGAAGTCGCCGGCCTGGCTCGATGCCCACGTTCAGGCCTTCGCGTTCCTCGGAGGGGTGCCGCAGATCATCGTGCCGGACAACCCGACGACCGCGACGAACCGGTCCCACCCGGGAGATGCGGAGCGGGTGGTGAATGCCCGATATCAGCAGCTCGCTGACCACTACCAGTGCGCGATCGTTCCCGCCAGAGTGAAGAAGCCCCGGGACAAGGCGTCAGCCGAGAACGCGGTGAACGTCGTCAATAAACGTGTCATCGGCTATCTCGAGGACGATGTTTTCACGACTCTGGCCGAGTTGAACGACGCGATCGTCGAGCGGGTGCGGGAGATCAACCACGATATCCGCCGCGCTGACGGCTCGACCCGGTGGGAGAGGTTCGACGCTGAAGAGAGGAAGCTGTTGGGTGCGTTGCCGGACGCGGCATTCGAGGACGTCCAGTGGAAGGAGCTCAAGGCGGGCCGCAACTACCACGTCACCGCCGACACCCAACGGTATTCGGTGCCGTTCGCGTTGGCCGGCAAGCTGTTGCGGGTGCGGCTGACCGCTTCGACGGTGACGGTGTTCGACGGGAACGACATCATTTGCAAACACCCGCGGTTGACGGGCCGGAAAGGCCAGTACTCGACCCTGCCGGAGCATGTTCCGCCGCAGCACCGCAATATCGACGGGCTGTGGTCGAGGCGGTGGTTCACCGATCGGGCGCGTAGTTTCGGCCCGGCGACGGTCACGGTGATCGAGCAGATCCTCGACGCCCAGAGCATCGAGGCGCAAGGGTATCTGGCCTGCCAGAACATCCTCGACGGGCTCGGCAAGAACAACCGGCAACGGCTGGACGCCGCCTGCCAGGAGCTGCTGAACCGCCGTGCGCACCCCACCTACACGACGTTGAAACACCTCATGGCCACGATCGACAGCGACGCGAAGAAACCGAAGCCGCTGATCCCGGCAGCCTCGACCCGCAAGCGCGGCAGCACCGTCGTCTTCCGGGACTCCGGACCGGACGTCTATGTTCGCGATGCGTCCCACTACGAGATCGGCGAAGGGACCGGGCGATGACCTTCACGAGCATCGACTACGACAAGTTCCGGGCCCTGCGGGTCACCCATGTTGCGACCCGGCTGGAGGAACTCATCCAGGACGAGGCCAACGACACCCTCACCCCGGAGCAGCTGTTCCTCACCGCCGTCGACGACGCGTTGGAATCCCGGCGGGTGAACAAGGTCGAGCGGCTGATCCGCCAGGCACAGCTTCCGATTCCCGGAGCAACAGTCGCGGAAGTCGACTACCGCGACGGGCGCGGCATCACCCCGGTTCGGATGCGCCGTTATGCCGCCCATCAGTGGCGGGCGGATTCGACGAACCTGCTCATCATCTCGCCCAGCGGAGGCGGGAAAACCTACCTCGCCTGCGCGCTCGGGATCAGCGCCTGCCAGAGCGAGCACACCGTCGCCTACTTCCGGATGGACGACCTCGCCCGGCGGCTCGTCATCGCCCGCGGCAACGGGATCGCGCACCAGAAGCTGCTGAACGAGCTATCCAACATCGACCTACTCATCATCGATGACTTCCTCACCGTCGGCATCGACAGCGATGCCGCCAGCGACTTATTCGCCGTGCTGGCGAACCGGGAACACCGGTTGCCGACGATGATCGCCTCCCAGACCGGACCCGCGCACTGGGTCGCCGAACTGCCCGACCGGGTCGCGGCGGACTCCATCGTGAACCGCCTCGCGAACCACGCCCGGATCATCAACCTGGGCCAGATCGACATGCGCCGGCACCGCAACGAACAAACCCGCAGCCACGATACCTACTGGGAGTGACACCACAGCGGCCCGGGCAGACAGTCCGGGCCGCTACCACTTCCGCAGAAGAACGCTACCGGGTCGTCAGAACAGCGCTACCCGATGAGGCGACGCGCCACGCAGAGACCGACGACGCCGAATTTGAGCACGTACGTCAGAGTCGTATCCGCAAATCCTCTAACTAAGTCGACAATCCGCCCCATTGAATCGCTCCCCATCGCTGCAAATCTCCCCAAGAATGAAATCTTCTGAGAAGAATATCCTGACCAGATTGATAATCTTCCGGCAGCGCATGAGTGTTCTCGAAGCATTAGGCGATTTTCGAGCTGATGCGACGATGAAGGACCGAGCCGAGGGGCGCGGGAAATGACGCGGTAGGCGGCAGGTCGACGTCTTCAGGCTTCACTCGCGGGATAGTAGCCGCCATCCAACTTTGACAAGGATTTAAGGTCGCGGCTACGTACTGCGGGTCTGGATTCCCGGGTTGCCCCATTAACAAGATGACACGGCGGCCTGCGGCCTGCGGCCCGCCGCGAACCGCGACCATCTGACCACCCAGCCAAACGGCGCAACCGGATTAGGAACACCACCGGCAGCAAGGCCGGCCGCACCGCCATGCCCACCACCAGAAACCTCAGATCACGCCCGAGCGACCCCACTCACCCAAGCCCACCGGTGGATCGAGGCTTAGCAGTGGCCCGATCCGATGTTTGCGGCCATGCGTTCCCGCCGGCTGCCTCCGGATCTTCAGTGGCTGTACCTTCGAGTTGCCTCCGGGTATCGGGATCCTCTCAGTTGGTTCGCACCCTCGAATGGGGACGAGCGTCTTACTCGCGCCAATGCCAGACTGCGAGGAGCAAGTTGCCACGGACGGATCCCTTACTTCACTGGTTCCCCGTCTCGTCCCATCGGGGATAGTCGCGAGCAAGGAGAAGCAGTGAGCGTAAGGAAGATGCGCGTGCCTAGGGCAAGCGCAGTGGCCACTATCGCCATCGTGACGGCAATGATGTGCGGAGCATCTGGTGCGTTGGCCATCCCGCAAGACAATCCGGGCACCGTTACTAGCGTTGTTTCGGCCGGCACTAATGGAGCAGGGAAGGCCGCTGATGCTGTTCTCTCCTATGCGACTTCGGCATTGCCTGACGTTTTTGGAGGCGTGTCTCTGACCAACAACGGGAACTCGCTTGTCGTGCATTTGACGTCGATTGGTCCGGTTGCGAGGAGCGCGATCAACACCGTCGCAGCCTTGACGGGGGTTGTCCCGACCTTTGTTACAGCCCGGGCGAGCCTGACAAAGCTCAAGTCCACGATGGATGGAATCACTGCAGCTGCGGACAAATTGAGCGCCAGCGGCATCACGCTAGAGTCGTGGACCATTGATGGGCAGTCAGGTTTGATCGATGTGAATATCTTGAACGGGACGGCGGCACAGGACGCGTCCGTGGCGACCGAATTCGGCTCCTTGGTTCAGGTCGGGAACGTGGGTCAGTTGCCAATAGCGGCCGCCGACCGAGGCGCTGACTATTCTCCGTTCGATGGTGGCGACTGGGTAACCGACAACGCCGAGGACTGCAGCACCGGCGTGCCTGTCATCGCAGCCAGTGGATACTTCATGCTGACGGCCGCACACTGCTTTCCGGTGGGAGCGACGGTCTACAACCGCTCCGCGACGATTCCACGCGGTGATGGCGCCCAGATCGGGACCGTGACCAATATCGATGGCACTTCCAACGGGTTGGACGCAGAACTGGTGCACACGACAGCGAACTCAGGACTGATTTGGTTCGGCTACACGCTGAATCCGACGAGCACGGTGATCAGCACCAATCCCGGTGGATCGCCGGCTGGCGCCGTGGTCTGCAACGATGGTGCGTTCGAAGGTCAGGTGTGCGATACGACGGTCGCGCAGCAAGGCTGCGTCACGTTCGACGTTGGCCCGCGTTGCCACATTCTGGTCGCGACTGGCAGCAATGCTCAGGATGTCGGCCTGGGCGACAGCGGTGGTCCGGTCATCCGCAGCGGCACAAACCAGGTGGTTGGGACGGTGACGGGCCTGGGCGGGACCCAAGCGCGATGCGCGAACTGGTATCCACAGACCGTCAGAACGTGCGGGTCAACCCTTTACTACACTGACATCAACGCAGAAATGAACGAGTGGGGTTTGACCATCGGCTAGCGGAGTGCATGGCCAAGGAGGACCGGACATGAAGAAAACAACGAGGATCACGCTGATCTCCGGGATTGTGGTTGCTGTCGCGGCCGCAATCGCCGCGATTGGCATAGGTGTTCTTGGTGCAGGCCAGCCGGCGAACATGAGTCAGAATGGCTCTCCAGGAACAGAAGCGGTGAGCGGCGTATCGACCAGCACACCCCCGGCCGATGCCAGTTCGCCGTTGCCGACCGAGCCGGTAGCTGTTCCCTCGACCGCCACGGAATACGTGGCATCGTGGCGGCTCGAGGGCAGCAGTGGAAACACCCTCTACATCGTGATCGTCGGTCCAGGTAGCGGGTGCACGACGCTGGGCTACGTCCAGGTGTCCGAGACCACGACGACCGTCACTGTGACGCCGTACGTGATTTACGATCAGAAGCCGGGAGTGGTCTGCACGGCGGATCTGGCGTTAGAGAGAGGGACAATAACTCTGGCGGCGCCGCTGGGTGATCGCACTCTGATTCACGGTGCGACGACCGATCCGAGGCTGGGCTGATACCCAACATCAGGCAACGCCGTGGCGCTCACCGGTAAACGAACAGGGAACGGCTCGGCAACCGCTTGGTCAGACTGGCACCCCGGATGGGGCGCCGCGCCGCTGACGAGATCACCCGGGCACTGAGCGAGCAGATGGTCGTCACCGGCACCAACGCGAGCAGCATCGTGCTCCCGGGGCTCGCCGAACAACTTGCCGCACTCCGCCGTTAGCCGGACGAGATCGCTGTCGAGGTCGAACGGCTCGTGGAGGCTCACCCTCCCCGGTGGGCAGATGACCGGGCAGTTCTCGTGGCCGCCACCGGGAAATTCTGCTGGCCGCCTACGGGCAGTTCCTATTGGCCGTTGACATCCACGTACTCCGAGTCACGGACGTGGGTAATTCCCCCCAATGTCCGGCTCCACTTTGTGACGCCGTGCGGGTCCCTTTGTGACGTGGTGCGCGTTGTGGAGGTGCACCAGCCCGGCGGGGGCCCGAGCTGCCTGGGCATCCGCTGACTCGGGAGACCGCCGGCAGCCCATGGTCGAGATCGATGATGTTCCGGCGCGCCGTGTTGAGCCTTCGCGGCCTCCCGGCATTGTGGTTCTCTACCGATCCATTCTCGCTCGCTCGCACGCAGGTGGCCGTTGTGAATAGTAATTTTTGACCATGACGTGTATTTTCAAGCGCCGACCTCGGTTCTTGATTGGGGTGGGTCAATTTGGGGTACACCCCAACTAGACGTCAAGCGTACGCATTCAATGCCGTCAGGATAGGGTTATATTTGTATTGTCTGACAGCATTCATTGTCGGGTCTTAGAGTTCAACCTGACGGAAAGGGCCGGAGGCTTCATGACGGGTCAACGAGTTGGATACGTGCGAGTCAGCACCCTCGATCAGAACGCCGTCCGCCAGCTTGATGGTGTCGACGTCGATCGGGTATTCGAGGACAAGGCGTCGGGGAAGGACCTGAATCGCCCTGCGTTGGAGGAGTTGATCAAGTTCGTCCGGGATGGCGATACTGTTCTCGTGCACTCGATGGACCGCCTTGCCCGCAATTTGGAGGATCTCCGCTCGATCGTGCGCCGGCTCACGGCGAAGAAGGTCCGAGTCGAGTTCGTGAAAGAGCAGCTCTCGTTCACAGGGGAGGACAATGCGATGGCGAACTTGCTCCTGAACGTGATGGGTGCTTTTGCTGAGTTCGAGAGGTCTCTGATTCGCGAACGTCAACGTGAGGGTATTGCCCTGGCGAAGAGGCGTGGCGTATACCGAGGCCGCGCGCCATCTCTGGATGCGGCCCGGGCTGCGGAGTTGCGTGAGAAGGCGGCCGGCGGTGTGACGAAGGCTGCTCTCGCTCGAGACTTTGGTATCAGCCGTGAAACTGTTTACGCGTATCTCCGCGCTGAGGTTTGAAAGGCTCTCCGCTAACGGACGAGGCCGTTGGTGGTGGGGGTGGACGTGACATCATCTGTTGGAAGAAGTTCTGCGTGGTCTCGGGCGTATTTGCGTGCCCGGTATATCCGTCGACCGAACAGAGGGAAGAAAGCCAGCAGCGCGACGATGAGCGCGATAAGTAGCCCGATCGAAAAGTCTGATCGGGTTCCCGACACGAGGGACTGTGACTGCTGGATTCCGAGTCCGACATACAGCAGCGTGATGTAAGCGAGTTGGAAGGGAAAGACTATAGAAATCAGCACCGCGTATTTGGCCGCTGCGACCTGCTCGTCGTGATCGAGCTCTAGGTGCTTGCCGCGTAGCACTACCTTGCCCATCTTTCTCAATCTTCCAAGGTCCCGGCTGACGCTTTCGCGAAGACGGCGATTCAGTGGCAGGGCAACGAGTATGCAGGCAAGGGCCGCGGCGAAGAACGCAGATTCTGCCGCGAAGGACAGCTGTACGCCGATTTCCGAGATGGCGGAAGTGCTCCCACGGGCGAGAACGGTGAACAGCACGAGAGCGAGCACGAGTGTGGCTACAAAGGTGATGGCAACGATGGTGATCTTGCGCACGATCTCCCTTCGGCTGATCGGAACCCAGGGTCGTTCGACGAGGGGACGTGCTTCTTCGTGTCGGAGGAGCGTTTGTCCCACGAGCAGTGCGAGCGCGGTGAGCACGACCCCGGCTCCGATGAAGACGATCGGCAGCCAAGCAGGCGCGTGGGTGAGGAGCGCATAGAGAATGATCGCGACCGCTCCGAGTGCCTCGAGCCCGAGCACTATCCCGAACCACCATCTGAAATACCGTCGACTCTCGCCCGTTTTCTTCACATCCCAATATGACGTGATTGAACCCAGGATGAGCGGGCCGTAGATGAAGACACAGAGCGCACCGATCGCCAGTATCAGCAGGCCGCTTGAACCTGTTGGCGCTTGGACGAGGATCAGGAAGGTGCCGCCGATAATGAGGCCGGTTGCCACGAGCACCGACAAAATGTATGCGAGTACTTTCATGGTTGTACGCCTTTCGAGTCGGATCGTGATAATCACACTCAGCAGCCTCGTAGTCAACCCGAAAATGGGGCCGCTCGAAAAATGTTGAATTCCGCCAATTTCGCCAAACGAGCACCGTTGTCTATGTTTTGTACTTGGCCCACTTCACGCGCAGAAGGTTCTACCGCAGCAGCTCACACCTCTGGACTTGTCGGGGGGATCGGCCGCCGCTCAGTCGTGGGTTAGCCGTCGCTGTACGGAATCCTGTTGACCTGCCCATTCTGCCGGGGCCAGCAAACGCGCGCATGAAGGTGCGAAGTTCCTCACCGTGACCGAAACCGACCGGGGGTTGTCTTCCTTATCGGGTTTAGTCGTAGAGGTATTGTTCGAGTCGGGGTACGCGCAGGAGTGCGAGGGCGCGTTTTTCGATTTGTCTGACGCGTTCCCGGGTGACGCCCTGGACGGCTGCGACCTGTTCGAGGGTGTGCGGCTCGTCGCCGTCGAGTCCGAACCGGGCGGTCAAGATGGCCTGTTCCCGGGACGGCAGTCGGTGAAGGTGGAAGGAGATATCGGCCCGGCGCAGGGTCAGGGTCGCGTATTCCTCGGGTTCGGGCAGGTCGCCGTCTTGGATGAGTTCGGAGATGTCCCCGACACCATCACCGATCGGCATGTCCAAAGAGATGGGTTCGCGGTCGTAGCTGAGTAACCGGGACACGTCCTGGGCCGTGAGAAGAGTGGCAGCTGCCAGTTCCTGGATGGTTGGTTCCCGATCTAGGGAAATCATTAGGTCGCGGCGGATTAGCTTGATTTTGTTGAGCTTTTCCGCGGTGTGCACGGGGATGCGGATCATGCGGGACTTGTCGGCTATGCCGCGGTGGATTGCTTGGCGGATCCACCAGGTGGCGTAGGTGGAAAACTTGTAGCCGGTCGTGAAGTCGTACTTTTCTACCGCGCGGACGAGGCCGATGTTGCCGTCCTGGACGAGGTCCATGATCGGCACCCCGCGGCCGGAGTAGTGCTTGGCGATGCTGACGACGAGGCGCAAGTTGGCTTCGATGAAGTGGTTCTTCGCCCGGCCGCCGTCGTGGGCGAGCCAGGAGAGTTCCCGGGAGATTTCGGGGTCGTCGACCCCGTGCGAGAGTTTCTCTGCGGCGAAGAGTCCGACTTCGATGCGCCGGGCGAGGTTGACCTCGTCCTCGGCGCTGAGGAGCGGGCCCTTGCCGATGCGGCGCAGATAGTCACCGAAAGTATCTGTGGCCTCGCGCGTATAGCGCCCGGCGACCGCCGGGCGAACAAGCGAGACTGGGGAGGTGGTCGTCGGGGCTTGGGTTTCGGCGCTCATTTCGTTGCCGCCCCGGCGATACTCTCCACCGCTCGGGCCAGGGTGGACATGGCACGGCATTCTAGAGGCCTGATGAGATTCGTTGCCTCGAAGGTATCTCCGACGTGTTGAATGTAGCCGAGGATATCGGAGGCTGGCTCATCCCCGTCTCGCTGACCTCGTACTTGCCAGGTCGTCGCGGAAACGGCGACTAAGCTAACGCTGTCGGGCTGACGTGAAGCTAGGACATGTTCGGGCATGAACGCCTCCAAATCACAATGGGAGGTTCAGTACACATGCTGAAAAGAGAACTCTCAAGAGGGTTGACGCACCCCTGCGCACCCCTGTATAGGGGCGTCCAACCGTCGCTGCGTCAAGTCGCGATGAGTTGGAAAGAAGCCCCTCGTTGGTCAGCCGTGAGGTCGTCTGGGACCGACGGCCGCGGCAAAAACGACATGCTCCTCGAACGGTGCAGGTCCTACGAACCTGCTGACACTTGGGCGATGAAAGCGTACCGACGCACGGTTTCGGATGGAGTGTTGAGACGTTGATGCATGCAGGGTCGTGATGATGTTCAGCGTCAGTTGTTTGATACTGGGGCGTTCGCGAAATTCGCACGCAGAAGAAAGCTACTGATGGAGAGAGCCTGCACTCACGAGGCGGCCACCGCGTGATTCTTGGAAAGATCGATCAAGTCTTTTCCGAAGGAGTACACGCGATGACCGCACCTCATTTTATTGACCCTGCCCGTTTCCTGTCCGAACAACTCGAGCAAGCCTCGCCGGACCTGATGCGGCAGATGCTGACCACCTTCATCAACGCGCTGATGAGTGCCGAGGCCGAGGCCGTCTGCGGCGCCGAATACGGCCAGATCTCCGCCGACCGAGTCAACTCCCGCAACGGCTACCGGCACCGGGACTTCGATACCCGCACCGGCACCCTCGATGTCGCGATCCCGAAGTTGCGCACCGGCACCTACTTCCCGGACTGGCTCCTCGAACGTCGTCGCCGCGCCGAGGCCGCCCTGACCAGCGTCGTGGCGACCTGCTACCTCCTCGGGGTGTCGACCAGGCGGATGGAGAAGCTAGTCGAGTCCCTCGGTATCACTCGTCTCTCCAAGTCGCAGGTGTCGATCATGGCCAAGGACCTCGACGAGCAGGTCGAGCAGTTCCGCACCCGCCCCCTCGACGCCGGCCCCTACACGTTCGTCGCCGCCGATGCCCTGGTGCTGAAGGTCCGCGAGGGCGGCCGTGTCGCCAACATCCACGCGCTCCTCGCGACGGGCGTGAACAAGGACGGGCACCGCGAGATCCTGGGTTTGCAGGTCACCAGCGCCGAAGACGGTGCCGGCTGGCTCGGTTTCTTCCGCGACCTGACCGCCCGCGGCCTGACTGGGGTGAAGCTCGTCACCAGCGACGCCCATGCCGGCCTCGTCGCCGCAATCGGGGCCACCCTGCCCGGCGCCACCTGGCAGCGCTGTCGCACCCACTACGCCGCGAATCTGATGTCCGCGACCCCGAAATCCAGCTGGCCGTGGGTGAAGACCCTGCTCCACTTGCGTCTACGACCAGCCCGACAAGGACGCCGTGCACGCCCAGTTCGACCGGGTCCTGAACGCGCTCGAGGAGAAGCTCCCCGCGGTCGCCACTCACCTCGAGAGAGCCCGGGCCGACGTGCTCGCGTTCACCGGGTTCCCGAAGGAGATCTGGCGTCAGCTCTGGTCCAACAACCCACAGGAACGCCTCAATCGAGAGATCCGCCGCCGCACCGACGTCGTGGGCATCTTCCCCGATCGTGGCTCCCTGATCCGGCTCGTCGGAGCGGTTCTGGCCGAACAACACGACGAATGGATCGAAGGCCGCCGCTACCTCGGCCTCGACGTCCTCAGCCGCTCACGCCTCACCCTCATCCCGACCGAGAAGGAGGAGCAAACAACCGAACTCAGCGCCCTCAGCGCCTGGAAATCCAAGAATCACGCGGAAAACTCGTTACACCACACATTTGGACTTGACCTGCAACACGCCCATCAGGGCCGGGGTTACACCACGCTATTGGACGCAACCGGCCACGCGCGGCGGCGCGACCCTCTAGTCGAGCTGGGGCCACTCTTCTTTGTGACTGAATCCCCTTGAGTTGTCGACCATTTTTAAGTAGGTCGGTGCCAGTGCCCACAGCGCGACGTTCACAATAATAGGCACCGGGGATATCGCGGCGAACAGTTTTCGCCCCCGGTCGGCCTCCGCGCCAGCAAGCAGAGTCGACGTTCCGCGCAGTTGAATGCCCTGAAGCTTCGTGACGTCTTTTTCTTGGGTGGAAATGGTCGCGGCGACGGTGGGATTGGCCAGCATCAGGCGCCCATGGGCCGTGTTCGGGCTCGTGACAAACAGCAGCCTCCGCCCGGGCAGGTCAAACGAGTAGAACACATTCGCCGCCCACACCGAATTTTCGGCGCTGGCGGCGAGCGACACCACGTGGTGGCTGGCGATATACCGGTCGATCGCCGCGGTGAACGCGGGCGATGTGGTTCTGGCGGCCATGGTTTAGAAGACCAAAGACCAGAGCGTGGTCACCGGAATAACGAAGATCAGCGCCGGCAGCATATTCGCGATCGGGAAATTTTTCAGGCCGCAGATTCGGAAACCGGTTGCGAGCATCAGAACTCCACCCACGGCGGAGAAGTTGGCCTCTGCGCCACCGCTCATCAGGGGCTCAATGAACACGGCGCCGAGCTCAATCAGAACCATGATGACGATCTGTGGCACCGCGACCACTCCGACCGCGTAGCCCAAGGTGGTGGCAAAGATTGCAGAAGTCAGAAGGTCGAGCGCGGCCTTGGCGATCAGAATCGACGGGTCGCCGGTCATGCTTTCGTGCAGAGCGCCAAAGATTCCGGTTCCGCTCGCACAGAAGAGCACCACGATGGCCACGTACTTCTCGAGGAATTCTTCATGGGTGATGTTGCCGGGTATCGGCACAACCCGTCCGATGAAGCGGTTTAGCGCCGATGCGGCCACGCCGATGCCCTTCTCGACGTAGGCCAGCTCCCCTACCACGCAGCCGAGGAGAACCGAGATAACCATCACGCCGATGGTATTGACCTTGACGATCATCACCACGCCCATGGCCATCGAAGCGACACCGAAGATTGCAGGCAGGCCGACTTTCAGTCGTGTGGGCATACGACCGCCGAGGGCCGCACCTCCAAAGCCGCCGACCAGCACGGCTACGGAGTTGATAATGGCGCCTATCATTGGACCTTCTTTGATTCGGCTCCCCAGCGGGGGAAGGTATCGATGTGGATGCCAAACAGGTCGAGAACCCGACCTACGGTCTGGTCAACGATGTCGATCGACGACGTCGGTCTGATGTAAAAGGCGGGGACCGGCGGGAAGATGATCCCGCCGGCCTCGGTCACAGCCGTCATGTTGCGCAGGTGCACCAGTGACAATGGGGTTTCCCGCGCGAGTAGCACCAGGCGGCGACGTTCCTTGAGGATGACGTCGGCCGCCCGCGAGACCAGCGATGCGCTGACGCCGGTGGCTATCTCGGCCAGAGTGCGCATCGAGCAGGGTGCTATGACCATGCCGTCAGTGACGAAAGAACCCGAGGAGATCGACGCTGCGATGTCGGAGGGCTTGTGCACAAAATCGGCAAGGCCCTCCAACTCGTGTTTGGATAGCACCGTTTCGTACTCCCGGGTGATCTGCCCGGAAGGTGATATCACGAGATGGGTTTCGACGTCCTGTCCGCGCAGCACGTCAAGCATCCGAACGCCATAGGCGATTCCGCTGGCACCGGTGATGCCGACAATCAGGCGCTTGCGCGCCACCTAGTCCTCGTACTCGGGGAAGTGAAGGCTCGGAGCCCATGGCCGGGGGTCGACTTCCTTGAACTGGGCGCGGGCGAAAACATCCTTCATGTGGAACGGTGCGGTCGCGTCAAAGATCGTCTTTGCGGTCACGCCCTTCACGGGAAGGCGCGGGTCGTAGTCCGGCTGCTGGCTAGGGTCAAGCACGTGCCCCATCACACCGGGAACCACGATGAGGTCGAGGTCGCCCTGCATCCGGGTGGTCATCGCCCACAGCACGTCGTCGGAGTCGAACGGGTCAACGTCTTCGTCCACGAGGATGACGTTCTTCAGCTCGCTGTAGGTGGCCAGGGCCACCAGAGCGGCCTGGCGGGCACGGCCGTCATCGAACGCCTTGGACTTGTTCACCTGCACAACCGCGAGCAACTTGCCGCCGCCGGCGGTATGTGCGTAGACCTGCGAGACGAAGCCCGGCAGGGCCGCGTCCAACGCGCGAAGGATCGAGGCCTCGGTCGGGATTCCGGCCAGCGAGGTATGCTCCTCGCCCGGGCCGACGAGAGTCTCAAGGATCGGGTGCATCCGGGTGGTCACCGCCGTGACCTTGAAGATCGGCAGCGCGGTGTTGGCCGGGCCGTTGTAGCCGGGAAACTCGGGCATGGCGTGCCCAGTGTCCGAGTGCAGGTCCTCGCGCATACGCACGTTCGGCAATAGCTCGCCCTCGATGACGATCTCAGCGCGCGCGATGGAGTGCTGGTTCACGGTAATGGCCTTGACCAGCTCGACGGGCGAGTGGCGCAGCCCGCCAGCGACCTGCAACTCGTCGTAACCGAACGGTGTGGTCGGCGCCTCGAAACAGGCTCCGATGTAGACGGCGGGGTCGAGACCCATGTTGATGGTTATCGGAAGAGCCTCGCCCTTGGCCTCGGCCTTGAGCCGGAACGCGTCGATGTGGCGGCCCGGCGCGAAGAAGATCGACAGCTCGTCCTTGCCCTGCACTGCGATACGGTGAATAGTGACGTCGGAATGGCCATTTTCGGGGTCGGTGCCCAGCAGCAATCCCATACAGAAGTACGGTGCGGCGTCTTCCGGCGTGTTCGTCGGGGCCGGCAGCAGTGTACGGATGTCGAAGCCGGGGTCGGAGGCGAGGTAGATCTTCTCCTGCACAGGTGCATTGTTCTTGCCCACAACGACGGGTGCGAGCGCCGCGTTGAAAGCGGCGGCCACAACCTGGTTCACTGTCTTCGGGGTGGCGCCGAGCAGGGTCGCGACGCGGCTTCGATCGGCGAGCACACCCACCACAACACGCACGTCATCGAAGCCGGTGATTTTGTTGAACTGCATCGCGGGGCCACGACGAGTGGGCCGCATCACCGTTCCACCAGCGCCGACGTGCTTGTACACGCCCGCCAGTTCGGCGTTCGGGTCGACCGGATGATCGGTCTGGATGAAGTTCTTCGGATCATCGGCGATGAGGGCGAGGGCCGACCTGAGGTCGTTAACCTGTCCCTGCGGCGCCTGGGCTATCGTCGGTTCCGCGCTGTTGATAAGCGCCATGAGGATCCTCCTACGGATTCACGAGCCCTACTAGGCCCAGACACCAGCGTAATCCTTAACTAGTTAAGTATTTTACCCCCGGTGTAAGCCACCCGGCTCATGGATTCAGCCCGGCTTGTGAGCGAGCAGACGCTGCAGCAACCGGATGAGCTGGCGCTGGTCAGCTTCTGCCAGCCCACCCAAGCTCGCTGCCTCGGCAGCGAAAAACTCGTCGAGCACCCCGTCCAGCACGGCGCGCCCATCGTCAGTCAGCGCAAGCTGGTACTGGCGGGCGTCCTTCGGATCCACGCTGCGCGTGACCAACCCCATCTCATGCAAACGCCCGAGGCGCTTCTTCATTCCCGCCTGCGTCACGAACATCTGGCCAGCAAGCTGTGCCTGCGTAACAAACGTGTCACCATCGGCGCGATAAAGCGCCGCGAGGATATCGAAAATCTCCCGTGACAAGCCATGGGCGGCCAACACAACATCCGCACCGGAACGAAGGTGCATGGCGGTGCTTCTCACCAAGGCGATGAGCTCGACCTGCTGGGAATCATGCCCCCGCCGTTCCCACTGAGCGGCGAGTTCGTGCACGGCGCGAGAGGAATGAGCGTCTCCGTCTGCACTAAATTGTGTCTCAGGCGAAGCCATGCGGACAGGCTACCACCCAGCCCGACTCCGCTGTGAGCGCCGCGACACCAGCAGTTCCCGGCGTCGTCGCGGCAGAAACGCACTCCCGACGAGGGCACTCCCACGTCTTTGCTGTAAAAACCTACTCGTCGCGGTAGTTGTTTCTACTGGAGCCAGCGGCGACCAGACACGCGCCCCGGGCGGAACGTGGAGGAATAGAGGTGCGGCCGCGGTCACGTCCCGGTGAGTGGTGTGGTTTCCCGCTCTTGAGCGTTGCTTCGTCAACAGGAAGAGCCACCGTGGGATGGTCAGTGAGAACCGATCAAAGAACTCACGAAGGACACCACACGATGGCTCTAGACCAGTCTGCCCTGCTCAACCTGCTGGGAGAACTCAAACTCACCGATGTCACCGACCGTATCCGCGTCGCGACGGAAACTCTCTATCAAGAATTGATCGATGCGGAAGCGACCGCGTTCATCGGCGCCGCCCCCTTCGAGCGCTCGGGCGCTGGCTGGCAGCGCTGCCGGGTGCACTTCATGCGTAATGTCCTGGCCGTGATGCCGAAAGGGTCCCAGGACATGGTCGCCTCGATCATCCGCACCATCTTCGCCCAGCCCGACCGTGAGCACATCGAGAAGCAGTTCCGTAAGGTCGCCACAATGCTCGCCCGGTCCCACCCGAAAGTCACCGCGATGCTCGTCGACGCGCAACCCGACCTGCTCGCTTTCGCCGCGTTCTCCAGGCGACACTGGCGACAGATCTGGTCCACAAACCCGCTGGAACGGGTGAACAAAGAGATCAAACGCCGCACCGACGTCGTCGGCGTGTTCCCCAACGCCGCCGCCCTGTTGTACCTGGCCGGGTCGGTTCTGACCGAGCAGCACGACGAGTGGGAAGCCGGCGAACGCCGCTACTTCTCTGAAGCATCCATGCTCGAGCTGGCCACCATGAACAACCCCATCGAGGTCATCGACGAGGCAGTGATCCTCCCCGAACTCGCCGCCGCCTAAGCTAGAACAACTGACCCGCACGGTGTTGAGAAACTCCACCACTCAGCGGGACGTGACCTCGGAAACCACCCACGGTTACGTCAGGAGAGCCGCATTTCTGGTCAGTTCGGCATGACCAATAACAGCGTATTCCGGTCGACAGGATGTCCGGAGAGGAGACGGTGTAAGCGCTCGGCAGACCTAGTTGTGCCCGTTGTTCAGCTTGCCGTTTTTGACAAAGAGCGAGTAGCCGTTCTGCGCGTCAGGGGCGCGCGGACCGAGTGCGCACCTGGGCTGCGACCGACGTGAGCGCCTCGGTGAAGGCGGTGAGCTGCATAGCAGTGAGGCTGGTGGTGCAGGCGGCGAGCATCTCAGAGAAATCTCGGTGGATGCCGCTCATCACGTCGTGCCCATGCTGGGTCAGTTCAAGATAAAGGCTGCGGCGGTCGCCGGGATGGGCGACCCGGTGCAACAGGTTCGCGTCGACTAACCGGCGGGCGATGGCTGTGATAGCACCGTTGGTCATACCCAGGTGGTGGGCCAGGTCCTTGGGCGGGATGCTCATCGACCGACCCACCCTGAACAGCGCACCCAACTCGGTGGCGCTCACACCGGAATCTTGCGCGATGCGCTGGCGGTTGGCATCGAGGGCGCTCACAAACAGCGTAGCCGCCGCCGGAAAACCGGTGAGGGTGTGCGCGAGTGGTGCGGGTTGGGCCATGTCTCCTCCGGTCGGCCCGGAGCGAGTCGTGTCACTCACGGTGGGTGGAACGTACTCTATCGAATCCTTCCCAAACAAGCTCATAATGTAGTTTAAAGTTTAGGTAACTTACTCAGTAAGACATATCAGGTACTGACAAACCCCGATGGAGTAGCTCATGATTCCCGACATTCTCTCGCTTGGTCAATACGACACCGTCTACAACTTTCTTTCGCTGGTGATCGCCGCGCAACTGTTCACGGCGGTGTACCTCCTGATCGCGCTGCCGCGCATCCTGCCTCGGTACCGGCAGGCAATCACAGTCGCCATCGTGGTCTGCGGTATCGCCGCGTACCACTACTTCCGCATCTTCGATTCGTTCAAGGCGGCATTCGTGACCGACGCCGTGGGTGGCCGAGGCGACTACGCTCAGGCCGCCGGGGCGGGATTCAATGAGGGCTACCGTTACGTGGACTGGCTCCTCACCGTGCCCTTGCTGCTGGTCGAGCTCATCGCCGTGCTCGCGCTGGCCCGGTCGGTGCAGCGGGGTCTTCTCGTGCGGCTCGTTCCGGCTGCCGCGCTCATGATCATCCTCGGCTACCCCGGCGAGATCAGTGGCGACAACGGTCTCCGTGGCCTGTTCGGATTGCTGTCAACCGTCCCGTTCGCCTACATTCTCTATGTCTTGTTCGTGCAGCTGAGTAAGTCGCTGAACCAGCAGCCCGTGGGCGTGCGACGCATCCTGAGCCAGCTGCGCTTCTTGCTGTTGCTGAGCTGGGGCGTCTATCCGATCGCCTATCTGTTGCCGCTGCTGAGCATCGCCGGTCCTGATGCCTGGGTCTACAAACAGGTCGGCTACTCGATCGCCGATATCCTGGCCAAGGCCGTCTATGCGCTGATCATCTTCCAGGTAGCGCGCATCAAGTCTTTCGACGACGACCCCACGTTCGCCGACATCGAGCGCTCCCGCGACGGGGCGCCGGCGCGCACCTGACCCTGAGGTAGGCGTCACGTTGCGGCGCGCGGGTAGACGGGGCGGCCCCGGGGCACGAGGCCGTGAGTGCTGCCGCGGCAGCATTGTGCTGCAGGATCTATTCGAGAAGGCTAAGCGGAAGCCGGCGCAGCGCTGCGCGTCGGTCTGCACCTATCAAGTCTGCGTCGATCAGCCCACCGATGAGGGCACCCATGAAAGTGTCGCCGGCAATGACGGTGTCGACCACCGTCTTCAGGCGCACACACACCTGTCCTGAGAGCTGAGCGCGAACGCTCTCTCCTCGCCCTGGGTGACCACCACAACGGCCGGCCCGGCGGCCAGACAGAACACTACCGTCTCGGCGAGATCACGATCGGGGTGCACCCAGAACAGGTCTTCGTCGCTGACCTTCGCGACGTCGGCGAGGCGCGTAAACTACGCCGCCCTCGACTGGGCGGCCACAGAGTCATGGATCAGCGCCGGCCGGATGTTCAGATCAAACGTGATGGTGGCCGCCGCGCGGCTGGTTTCCAGCAGGCGTGCCACGTTAGACGCGCCCGGCTCGAGCGCCGTCGCGACCGACCCGAGGTGCAGCTCGTCGGCGGCGCCCGCCAGCTCAGTGTCCACGGCCGGGCTTCAGATGCCGCCCACCTCGCCGGCCGCCTGACGCTGGGCGAGAGCTCGGAGACGTCGTAGCAGAACAGCAGGACCGGCATGGATGAAGCTGGATAGATCATGTGCACTGCATTCTGGATTCGGCTGTTGGTGGCTATCAGGTGACGGCCGGGCTACGTAATGGCCTCAGCAAGAATGCATCTGGGAACTTGGAAGAAGTATTTATCGATCGCCGCCGGCATGGAGTACGTTATCGGTTGGGCTGCCAGCTTAAGGGTTACAGTAATCGCACCATTTTGGATCTGTGCGAGCGTGATTTCGTGGGGTCCGGGTTCGGTAACTGCACCGGCCGCAGCCGTGGATATCGGCTGCGATGGTCTGGGTTGCCGATCCGTAGAAGGAGCAAGGCGCGCCGCGTTCGACGTTGATGTGGCCAAACCCGGGCGCCCGGCAGTGCGGACACTCTGTTGCAAGTCGCTGGGCCATTTTTTCTCAGAGCGTCCGGATGGCTGCGGCGCGGGACGGTGCCTTGTGGGCGCGGTAGTCCGGAAGTATCACGATGGAGTGGTGCTGTTTCAGAAGAGCTTCAGTGGTGCCGCCGAGGACCTCGAGTTGGGTGATATTTTTGTGGGCGGTCGTGTGGTTGTTTTGGGTGCTCTGCAGGATCACTCCTTGGCCCGGGAAGCCGATGGCTGACGCGAACGTGAGGGCTTCGCGGGCGCTGGCGATGCGTCGTCCTCCGGCTACTGGCGAGGTGGTGACGCTGCCTTAGACAATTTCCAGGCCCAGGGTGTTGTCAATGAATACGAGAAGTTCAATGTTCTCCACGATCAGTCCGAATCCGGAGGTGAAGGTGCCTTCGGAGGCGAGGCCGAGGCCGGTTCCGGCGATCTGCATGCCGAGTTGGGCTTTCGCACGGGCTGAGTCGCGCGGGCTGAGGGGTCGGGGGATGTCGCCGGCGAATGTTCCAAATTGGTCGGTGTCGATGCCCGTCGCCGCGGTGCCGGTCGCACCCAGTAAGTTCTGGAATGCGTCGTGGGCGAGCAATTCTTTGCCGTGCATCGTGGCGAAGGTGATCGCGCGTCCAATGTAGGCCGTGCGGGGTCGGGTCATTGGAAGTAGTCGGGCCTGGAGACGTAGGTGTCGGAGACGAACATGACACCACTGGAGGTGCTGAGAAGTTCCTGGACGGCGTCGATCAGCTCGCCGGCGTTGTCGGGCGGTAGGACGGTGATGAGCATGGTGAGGGTGTCGTATTCGTTGAAGAGCAAAGCCCCGGAGTGCTGGCCATGGTGTCCGATTCCGGACACCCCTGACACGGACGTGTAGCCGGTGGCTCCGGCGGATGTGATCAGTTCGCGGATTGCGGGGGCGTCGCGGGCGGGCACGACAACCTCAAGCCGGGTCATATGAGTCAAGTTGTTCATGGTCATCTTCCTTTCAGCGTGGCGGGGGCGGCCGTCCAGCCGTACGGGGCGTAGCGGTGCCAGGGGGTTGCGGGTTCGTTGCGTGCGATGAGGGTGATCCAGTCGTTGTCGAACAGGTTACGCAGCACCTGGTTGCGGGAGACGATGCGGCCGATGCTGTCCAGGGGCGCTTGGATGATGACGGTCAGGCGCATCGGTTCGTGGAAAAGTTGGTCGCCGAGGCCGACGGATTGCCACGGCAGGCCGCGGCGCAGGTCGCCGGTGTGGCCGGTGAGAACACCGATAGTGCCGATGGCGTTGTGGATGGTTTTGGTTCCGGCGCCCAAGGTGGCGGGGTTGAGGGCGGAGAAGTAATACTGGTGGTTGATCCACTGGGCGACTACCAAGGGTGCGGTCATGATCGTTTCCAGCGCGGCACCCTCCAGGTCCAACTCTGCCTGATACGAGTGGAGGAACACCCGCCGGTCCAGGTTGACGCCGCGGGTCATCTGACGCGGTCCGATGATCATGGCGGCGTTTCCAGCAAGACCCAGCTCTGGATACACTTCCGCCCAGTCGTGGGCGCGCCCCTGGACCCGGGCGGGCGAGTGCGGGGATGCCCCGGGCAGGTCCTGTGCGCGTTCCCTGACCAGCATCTCGGCTGCTGTGTGCTGGGCCCGGTCAAAGGTTCGCGCCACATCGACGTGGCTCGGCGGAATGAGGTGCCGGTCCAGGAGTGTCACGGCGTCGGTGACGGTGTTGTGCTCCGCCGCGATGAAGAAACTGTCGGAAGGGATGTCGATTCCACGGGCCGCCAGGAGGGCGCGTACGTCGGGGGCGTTGAAGATGGCGGCGGAGGCGCGGGCGTTCGCCGCTCCAGGGTTGCCGCCGCAGGCGCCACAATCCAACGCTGACTGGTACAGGTTGTTCATCGACTCGGATGCGTGACCGGCGAGCACGACCAGAGGGGCGAACTGGCCGATGCCCATCATCCGCACCGCGGTTTCCGCCATCGCGGCCCGCTCCTCCAGCGTGAACGCGTCGGCGACTGACACGTTGCTCGGCAGAGTGACCGTCGATGGGGTCAGGAATCGGTGGATTCGGGCCTGCAATGTCGGGGTGAGGGTGCGCAGCACGCTGACGGCGCCGTACAGCCATCCGGATACCTCCGCGAAGGCGAACGGTGTCACTGTGCCCGAGTCGGCGCGGTGGGTCGACTGACGGAGCGCGTCCCGGGTGCGACCGCGCATGATGTGGTCTTCAGCCTTCGCCGGGTCGGTCGGGTGTTCGGTCAGGTGGTGGCGGGCGGTCAGGAGGGCCGGCAAAGAATTCACGGCCCCGCGGGCTCTGTACCGGGAGAAGCGCACGGGGACGCCGAAGAATCCGGCGAACCCGAACGTTTCCACTTCGGGGAGGACCTCGATGTGACGCCGCATTCCTTCGGACCGGGGGTCAATGCACATCACTAGTTGCAGTTGGGGACGAGGGGTAACGGGATCGGTGTCCCTGAGGGACGGCATCAGGGTGGCGCGGTAGTGCAGCTCGTAGGCCTTCTGCCACGTCAGCGCGTGGTCGGGCACCGGATGGGTGGCCAAGACCCGGCTCACTGCCGCGATGTCGTCCCGGTCTCCTCGACTGCCGATCGACCGGGCAACGTGCTCGGCCCGGTGCCACAGGGTCGTTTGGGCCTCCTCGGCTATCAGGGGTTCGCGTGACGACGGGAGAGGTGTTGTGTCGAGGACGGCTTGGATGGTCAATCTCACACCCAGGTAGGAGAGCAGGTCGATGTCCCCAATCTTCTCGGCCCGCCACTTGATGTGGCCGACCCAGCCCGGCAGGTACTGGAGCTCGGCTCGGAGCGTCTCCGTAACCTCCTCCGCCGCGACCCCGAGCCTGACCAGCGCCCACGCCAGTGCGGCGTCAGGCTCGACGGGCAATTCGGCCACCATCCGGCGCGCCGTTCGCGGGAGTGACGGGTCCCGGCGGGCCAGAGCTCGCCACGCCTGGTAGAAGCCCTGCTGCTTGTGCGGCATGGCCCAGAGCGGGTCCGGGTTCAGGTAGGACGAAACCCAGGTGGCCAGGTACTCGTCCAGCCAGGGCGCCGATGATTCGGCTGCGGCGGGGGAATTCCACTCCGCACTCTTCATGTCCAGGACCGCCACGCTCACCGCGGACACGCTTTTCCCGCCGATGGTGAGCTTCCCGGCCAGTTCGGGAACACGCTCGGCCAGGGCTGCTTCAAGGTCGGCATCGACGATGCGGCCGCGGTCCGCGTCGGCAAGGTAGGCGTCTCGGGATCGGGTCAGGACCACGCCCGGGGTGGCGGCGGCCTCGAATGGGCGAGGTTCGTGGCCTGCGAGAGGGTTCACCGCGATGAAGGACTCCACCGGCCAGGACGGCACAATGGCGTGAGCGGCTGTGGCCACCTGGGCGCGAAGAATCAAATTCATGACAACACTCCTGTGGTCACAGACGGGCGGGGGATAGCTGGCGGGCGGGGAAGGGTGGTCGTCACGGTCCTGGTGTAAACGAGGTCACGCAGGTGTGCAAACTGGCGCGGGTTGCGGGAAAGCAGTTGGACCGCGATGAGGCCGACGGCGGGCAAGGCCAGTAGCCAGGCCGGACCTGCGTTGATGGTGGTCGCGGGTTCCAACGCCGCTGTGAATAACTGCAGGAGAGCCACATATCCGAACGCCAGCACCACTATCGATGCCGTGCCGGTGAGGAACGTTCGGGTCGAGAAATTGGTGCTCAGTGCTGTGCCCAGAGCAACGCTGGCGGTCACGGCAACGAACACGAGTAGAGCGGTACTGGCCGTTGACACTGCGGGGGAGAACACCCATTCGGCTGCAGACAGCGACGCCAATGGCACCAGCACCGACAGGGTCACGGCTGCAGCGAGTGTGAACGGCGAGTAGTTCTTTCGGGGTGGAAGGTCTCGGTCGACGGCGTGCTGTCGCACTCCCATGCCGGCCCCGAGGAAGAGGGTGGATTTGAACAGGGAGTGGGCGACCAGATGGAAGATTGCTGCCGCGAACACTCCCAAACCGCAGGCCATGATCATGAACCCCATCTGCGCCATTGTTGAGAACACCAACCGGCCCTTCACATCCGGCCGGACCAGGCGGGCCGCCGATGCGTAGACCAGGGTCACTGCACCGGCGACGAACACCCCGATCATGACGGCCTGGTGTGGCGCGATCGCCGGGGCGAATCGGATCAACAGGATGGCACCGGCGTTCACCACGCCGGCGTGCATCAGCGCGGACACAGGCGTGGGCGCCGCCAACGTGAACGGCAACCAACCCTGGAAAGGGATCTGGCTTGAACGAGCTAACGCCGAGATCACGAGCAGCGCGGCAAACGTCAGCTGAAGCGGCAACGGCAACGACTTCGAGACGTCACCAAGCTGGTCCAGGGGGATATCTCCTCTGGCGGTGACCAGCAGGATGGCGACAGGGATCAGGAAGACAGTGTCAGCGATCATGAACCTGGATCCGGTGCGCCGGATCCCATCGCGGGCCTGCGCAAGCGGCCGATAGGTTGCCAAGAGCAGAACGAGGGCCGCCCCCGCTCCGATCCAGGCCACGGTGAACAGGGCGACCGACCCAGCGCAGACCATCAACACGGTGAAACCGGTGAGCAGGTTGGCTGCGACGACAAACCATACCTGTCGAAGATCACCCCGTAGGTAACGGATCGCGAAGACCTGGATCAGCGCGCTGAGTCCCAGCACCAGCATCGACAAGATCAACGCCAAGGCATCCAGGTGCACGGAGGTGGACCCGAACACCACCTGCTCACTCTGGTGCGGCGCGGCAACGGATGCGATAGCGACCGTGAGAGTCGCGACGAACCCGACCCCGACTACGGTCGCCGACAGGCGGGCCACCCTGTCCCCGCTCACCCCAGCCCAGCCGAGGAGCGCGGCGCAGAGCCCCGCGATCCACGGCGTCAGGGTCACACCACCCACAACAAGCCAATCAGACATCAGCACCTCTCTAAACACGATCTACAAAACAGGAAAAACATAGCACATGTTTAATGTCGGGAATTGAGTGTAGGGAGAAGCTCGTCGGGTGGGAGATAATCAAAAGATGGCGACTTGGACGTTTCTGACCAATCACGCCCACGTGTTGCTGTGCGTGGCGGACAACCCGAACGTGCGGCTACGCGACGTCGCCGTTCAGGTCGGTATTACTGAGCGAGCGGCGCAGCGCATCGTCACCGAGCTGGAGGAGGCGGGC
This sequence comes from Cryobacterium sp. GrIS_2_6, assembly GCF_035984545.1. Classification (NCBI taxonomy): domain Bacteria; kingdom Bacillati; phylum Actinomycetota; class Actinomycetes; order Micrococcales; family Microbacteriaceae; genus Cryobacterium; species Cryobacterium sp. GrIS_2_6. The sequence continues at coordinate 42,996 of NZ_JAXCHP010000002.1, read as the reverse complement.
TACCTGGACCGCGAACGCGAAGGTCGCCGCAACACCTACCGGCTCAATACGGCAATGCCCCTTCGGCACCCCCTGGATCGCGACCACCGCATCGGGGAGCTTCTTTCTGCCTTCGCCAACACTCAAGGCCAGTAACAGAGCCGCGGGTCTAACGACCTGACTCCGCGAGGATGCGTATGGCTTGCCCCCCTGTCCTTCGTGACATGTGATCTGGGGCAGGTGGGCGAACGTGCGGCGAAAGGGTGACGTGTCCACTGTCAGAATCAGAGCATGACGTCAGCCTTCTGCTCGATGTTGCTCGACGGGCGGGGACTCTATTTTGCGGATGCAAGTCATGACATCCTGGTGGGAAATCGCTCTGGGCGTGCTCGGGGGGTTGCTCGTGCTCTGGCTGGCCCTTGTCCTGCTCCTCTGGATCGAGCGCCGCCGGCATCCCGGCGGTGCTTTGCTTCGTGACCTCCTTCGCCTTGCCCCTGACGTCGCCCGGCTTCTGAAACGCCTCACCTGTGATCGATCCGTGTCGGTTGGTGTTCGTATTTGGCTTGGCGTTCTCCTGGCCTACCTGCTGTCACCCATTGACCTGATCCCTGATTTCATCCCGGTTCTCGGCTACGCGGATGATGCCATCGTGGTCGCGTTCGCTCTCCGTTTCGCGACTCGCCGGGCAGGCATTGACGCCGTCGAGCGACACTGGCCCCGAACGCCCGAAGGGCTAGGGCGTGTCTCCTAATGTCTGGTGAGGGTTTTGGGCAGAATTGATGCATGTCTCGTACTGCCGTGTTGTCTGACAGTGAGTGGGCTCGGATCGAGCCGTTGATGCCGTCGTCGTCTGGTCGTCCTGGTCGTCCGTTTCAGGATCACCGCCGGGTGATGGAGGGCATCATTTACCGGTATCGGGCCGGGATTCCGTGGAGGGATCTGCCCGAGGTTTTCGGTCCATGGCAGACGGTGTGGAAACGTCATCGGCGCTTCAGCGGCGATGGCACCTGGAACGGTATTCTGGCCCGGTTGCTGGCCCAAGCTGATGCGGTGGGCAAGATCGATTGGGAGGTGTCCGTGGACTCGACAGTGGCATCAACACGCGACGAATCTTCCGCGCGTCACAGGGGGCCCTGTCGAATTACACGAATCTTTTGGAAGAGCCTCCTGATCATGCCATTGGCCGGTCCCGCGGTGGTGTGACCACCAAGATTCACCAGCTTTGCGACGGGAACATGCGCCCGCTCGTGGTGCTTTTGGGCACCGGGCAGGGCGGCGATTCGCCCATGTTCCCGGAGGTCATGGCTTCGCTCAGCGTCGACCGGATCGGCCCCGGACGGGCTCGCACTCGACCCGACCGGGTACTTGCAGACAAGGCCTACTCGGCTAAAGCGCACCGGGCCATGCTGCGAAAGCGAGGCATCCAAGTCGTTATTCCCGAACGCTCCGACCAGGTCGGCAACCGGAAACGCCGCGGACGAAACGGTGGCCGTCCGGTCGGCCTCGACAAAGGAGCCTACAAGCGCCGCAACGTCATCGAGCGTTCGTTCAACACCCTCAAGCAGTGGCGCGGACTCGCCACCCGCTACGACAAACTCGCCCTCACTTATCGAGGTGGAGCTGTTCTGAGCGCCCTCGTGCTGGGTCACGTTCCGCTGAGTGGTGGAGTTTCTCAACACCGTGCGGGCCAGTTGTTCTAGCTTAGGCGGCGGCGGCGGCGAGTTCGGGGAGGATCACCGCTTCATGGACACTTTCGTCGAGGGCTACAACCACACCCACCATCACACCGGCATCGGCCTGAACACGCCCGCCGACGTCCACTACGGCTTCGCGGCCGGCAAAGCCGCAGAGAGGTCCGCGACCCTGGCTGAAGCCCGGGCACGGAACCCGGAACGCTTCAGCACCAGCGTCGATCCCAAGATCCTCACCACCCCCGACACGGCCTGGATCAACAAGCCCGCCCAAGCACAAGAAGACGAGCCGAAACTAGCCGCCTAACTCACGCTGGCCCCATTCACCTTGACGGTGATGATGGAAGTAGGCCGTGGAATGGTGTGACTCCAACCTTGACTGACGCTTCTTGAAGCTGTCCTTAATTTGATCCGTCCACCGTTCCGCGGCTTGCATCAAACGCATTCGCCAGGCGGACATGACCTAATAGGAGCTTGACCAAGAAGTCCCATCACCGTCTTGTCTGCCCACCTGGCGAACGCGAGTCCACCCTGTTACTCGAGCGTCAGAGGAGCTATTCCCATCATGACAAACGACGACATCAGCGTCATCGCCGGCATCGACACCCACGCCGACACCCATCACGTCGCCATCATCACCAATTACGGCAAACACCTTGCCGATAAGAAGTTTCTGGCCGTGGGATCCGGCTACCGGGAAATCGCCGAATACATCACCCGGTATGGACCGGTGATCGCTGTCGGCGTCGAAGGAACAGGGTCCTACGGTGCTGAATTGACCCGGGTCTTGATCCACGAGGGCTTCGAGGTGAAAGAGGTCAACCGGCCCAATCGCCAAGCCCGACGCATCCACGGCAAGTCCGATCCGCTAGACGCCTACCAGGCCGCCGAATCTGTCCTCGCCCAGCGCGGCACCTCTACACCAAAAGCCCGCGACGGTAACGTCGAAGCCCTCCGGGTGCTGCGCACCGCGCGCACCAGCGCGATGAAGGCACGCACCGCGGTACTAGCGCAGATCAGCGCCGTACTGACATCGGCCCCAGAGAGTATCCGGGCCAAATATCGGGGCAAGACCAGCGAATCCCGTGCCAAAAGCATGGCCACCTCGCGCCCGACCGGAGACATCACAGACCCCCTCGTCGCGACCGCCGTCACGCTCAAACGCATGGCCGCCCGCCATGCCTACCTCACCACCGAGATCGATGACTGCGACGCCGAGCTCGCCCGCATTATCGCCGAGCACGCCCCAGCCCTGACCCTGATCAAAGGTGTCGGCACCGCCGTAGCCTCCCAACTGCTGGTCACTATCGGCGACAACCCCGAGCGCCTGACCACAGAAGCCCAATTCGCCGCATTGGCCGGCGTCGCACCGATCCCTGCGTCATCGGGCAAGACGACACGGCACCGGCTCTCCCGCGGTGGCGACCGCGCCGCGAACTCCGCGATTCACCGCATCGTTCTAGTGCGCATGGCGAAGGACCAACGCACCCAGGATTACGTCGTCAAACGCACCAGCGAGGGCAAAGGCAAGAAGGAGATCATGCGCTGCCTCAAGCGCTACGTCGCCCGCGAAATATACCGCGTCCTGCAAAACCCACGGCCCGGCCTGCTAACCAACGACCTGCGTCCACGGCGCCTCGCGTTGCACCTCACCCAGACCGCAGTAGCACTCGAGCTGAGCGCCTGGCCCAAAGCCATCTCGCGCATTGAACGCGGCGCCACCCAAGATCGAGTCCTTTCTGAGCGCTACCGCACATGGCTCAGTGAACAACCCAAAGTCAGCGCTTGACAACAATAGGAGCATCAAATTCCGCGACGCGGATGCGGTCGGTGACATCGGTGAGTTTGAGTTCTCCCAGCAGGTTGAGCAGGGCAGACTGGTCTAGAGCCATCGTGTGGTGTCCTTCGTGAGTTCTTTGATCGGTTCTCACTGACCATCCCACGGTGGCTCTTCCTGTTGACGAAGCAACGCTCAAGAGCGGGAAACCACACCACTCACCGGGACGTAACCAAGCAGATTGTCGCTCGTCCCGTATGCCCAGAGTTCACCGACATTCACACGCCGATTGAAGCCGAATGACCCCACAACCGCTAGAGCCAAAGCCAGTTGTTTTTTGGACATCTGGTCGCTCTTCTCACACCCGATCACCAATTCGGAGCAGACTCATGGCATGGACTACCTCATTACGCCGAACTGTCCCAAGTGCGACGAGCCTATGCTGGCAGTCGACGATAACTGGTGGTGCGTAGATTGCCTCAAGGCTGTGCGTCCCGACGAATGACTCTTCGGGGGACCAGTAGGACTCAGGTTCCGGACCCGGCGCAGGTGGCGGATTTCCGCCACCTCGAATGTCTTTTACCATGATGTCGCCGCGCACTCCCATAATCGGCGCGATAGCCCTTGTCCTCATCCCTTGCGCGTGAAGCTCGGCAACGAGTTCCTGCAGTGTGTCCCGTTCTAGCCGCATCGGGGTATTCCCCAGTATGTCCGCGAGGTAAGCGCCGCTGAACACAACAAAGCACGCCGACCAAGGGGATTTGGTTGTTGTCCGTCACGTTGGATGACGATGAGGCGTCATCCAATTTGACGATGAGTTTTGAGGGTTTCGTCGGCACGGTGACGTGGTGATCGTCAGCGGTGACGTGGGAGATGTCACGGTCGTCACGATGACGGCGACTTTCGGGCGTGCGCGAGCGCACCGGCGCGGGTTCTCAGGTGCGCAGGGGTGGGGGCAGGAGTCGGCCGCGGGTGAACATTCCGATCAGCGTCCACGCCGGCAACGGGCAGTCCCAACGCTTCTGGCAGGCCAGTGCCGCGCCGGCGAGGAGGTTCAGTGCGTCTCCAAGCGTGGTCGGCCAGACCAGCTCGCGGTTCAGGAGGTCAGGATCGGCACGGTACGCGTGCTGCACGCTCTGTTGATGCAACCAGCCGGCGTGTGGCTCTCGTGCCCGCCGGAGCCAGCGGCGCACCGTGGAGACCGGGCGGTCCAGCTGGGCCGCGATCGTACGATGCCCGTCGCCGCGGGCCTTCGCCGCCAAGGCCGTGCCGATGACCTCTGTCGTGTCCGCCCGGCGCAACACCAGTCCGGCGGGCAGCAGCACGTGCGTGGCCGCGCACGAGAAGCAGCGGGCGCGGCGGGGGCGCACCGTGACCGGTTCGCCGCCGAGGCTACGCACCCGGCGGACGCGGCCATACCCGTGCGGGCGCAGCGTCCCGGAGCAGCCGGGGCAGCCCAGCTGGCCCGCGTCGAGCAGGGCCTCGGCCTGCTCCGGCGAGGAGACGACGATCATCGGGTTTGGTTCCGTTCTGCTGCCACCAGGTCATGTCAACAACTCTTGAATACCACAGCCGGCGGGGGAAGGGGCCACCTCGTGTTGAAGATGCGGCGGCCGCCGTCACCATGGCGATCGGGCCGGCCACGATCAGCGCGACGACCCCGGTCCGAGCGCCCGTCCCCGACCAGCGCTGCTCGTCACGATGATGCCGCCGATGGGGACAAGCCCATCGTCAACCAAAGTGACGCCCAACTCCGGCCTCATCGTCAAACAAGGAGACTCGCAACAATTTGGTCGGCGTGCCTTATTAAGCGTACGTGTCGAAGTTGTGACTTACCCGGCGTTCTGCACTGAGATGCTGAGTAAGCCGTCCGAGAATTGCACCCCTCGATGGTCGCGAGGCGTGCATCGATGGACTGCGCCCAGAAGATGATTATCTGGCGAGCTTAAAAAATAAGGGTGCGGCTACGCGGCCCGTTTTGGTCGCAGTGCGCCAGTTGTTGAGGGTCTGGACCACGAGGCCGGTCTTGGACGCGACCTCCTCCACAGAGAGGGCCTAAGGGCCCAACCCTGCGTGAGGCTGCACGGTGGCTGTTGTCGCGCTGCGATCTCTTTAACATACCGTTCAAAGTTCCTCACAGAAAGACACGTCACACGGTGGCTCTAGACCAGTCTGCCCTGCTTGACCTCCTCTCGGAAGGGACTGCCCCGAGTTCAGTTGACTCAAAGGGTTAGTGGTTTCAGGCGGCTTTGAGGGCCATGTTTATTGTCTCAAACTCGATCGGGGTGAGCTTGCCGAGGCGGCGTTGACGGCGCTTGCGGTGGTAGGTCCGCTCGATCCAGACCACAATCGCGAGGCGTAGTTCTTCTCGGGTTGACCACCGCTGCCGGTCGAGGACGTTCTTCTGCAGCAGCGCGAAGAAGGACTCCATCGCGGCGTTGTCGCCGCACGCGCCGACGCGGCCCATCGAGCCGGTGATGCCGTTGTTCTTCAGTACCCGGATGAAGGCGTTGGACCGGAATTGGGACCCGCGGTCCGAGTGCAGGATCGTGCCGTCGATGGTGCGCTGGCCTATCGCGTTCCGGGCCGCTGCGACGGCCAGGGACGCCTTCATCCTGGAGTCGATGGAGTAACCGACGATCTTGTTCGAGTAGACGTTTTTGATCGCGCAGAGGTAGATCTTGCCCTCGTCGGTGCGGTGTTCGGTGATGTCGGTGAGCCAGAGCTGGTTCGGGCGTGTCGCGGTGAATTTCCGCTCGACGAGGTCGTCGTGGACGGGCGGGCCGGCCTTGCGCGTGAGGCCGCGTTTCTTCGCGAACACGGACCAGAGCCGCTGCTGGGAGCAGAGCCGCCAGACCCGGTTCTCGCTGGCGCTGAGGCCCGCCTGGTGGAGCTCGTCGGCGATGAACCGGTAGCCGAACGCAGGGTCGTCCCGGTGGGCATCCCAGGCGGCGTTGGTGATGTGGGCGTCGTCCCAGTCGCGCTGGGAGATAGGGTTTCGCTTCCACTGGTAGAACGCTTGTTTGGAGAAGCGCAACACCCGGCAGGTCACCGTGACGGGGACACCGTCGACGGCCAGTTCGAGGACCAGCGGGTACATCATTTTGGGTTGACGTCCCGGGACAGATACGCCACGGCCCGCCGCATGACCTCAGCTTCCTGCTCGAGCAGCCGGATGCGCTTCCTGGCATCGCGCAGTTCCGCGGATTCCTTCTCGGCCACGCCGGGCTTGACGCCTTCCTGGACGTCGGCTTTCTTAAGCCAGTTCGCCAGGCAGGACTCCGAGATCCCGAAGTCCTTCGCGATCTGATTCAGCGGGGCTTCGTGCTTCCGGGCTACCGCGACAACATCGCGGCGGAACTCGGGTGGATAGGGCTTGGGCATGATGACATCATTCCAGCGAAGACGAATCTCCACAGGTCAGGAGTCAACCAAACCGGGGGCAGTCCCCAGCGTGCAGTCGTTGCGCTATGACGGCCCATGGGGAATGCTTTGGGAACAAATTTTGCCCATCGACGTCGACGGCGATGGCGACGACGGTTGCGGCACGCTGCGACGGGTAATCCACGTCCCATCGCGTTAAAAACACGCCGCGAAGAGGCGTTGGTTCGGGGGGAGCTCAGGATGTAGACCACGTCGGGGGCGTCGGCGTTTTCTTGCGCGTCAAGTCCGTCCTAAGCAGGTAACCGAGTTCGGTGCAGTTGAGTGCAAAGCCGTTATCATTGCTAATGATGTGTGGAGTTGACACGATCTTCTTGGCCGGACTACGGAGTTCACGTTGAGCTGCAGGCAAGTGGAACTCGGCACGTTCCGCATCCATATCGTAAGGAGATCAAGGTGGCGTCAAAACCTGCTGCAGACATTGTTCAAAGTATTGGAGGTGCCGGGAACATCGTGGGCCTCACCCACTGCGCCACCCGGCTTCGCTTCCAGCTCAAGGACGCATCCGGAATCGACCAGGCGGCCGTCGAGGCCATCCCGGTGGTTCTGGGCGCCGTTCCCCAAACCGGCGACCGATACCAGGTCGTTATCGGCGGTGCGGTTGAGACCGTATACAACGAGATTTGGGCGCTACCCGAAATGAAGAAGATTAGTGCCGGCGACTCCATCGCTGACATGAAGGCCGCGGGGAAGGCGAAGGGTCCGCGCGGAAAGTTCGCCGGGCTCGACACGTTCTTCGAGGTTCTGTCGGACTCGTTCCGGCCGATCCTCGGTGCGCTGCTGGGCGCGTCGCTGTTCATCACATTCATGGCCTTGATGGCGACCCTCGGTGTCATCCCGGCCTGGAACGCGCCCGGCGTGACCCTTGATCCGTCCTGGCAGTTCGTGAACCTGATGTGGCAGGGCGTCTTCGTCTTCCTGCCGCTGATGGTCGCATACAACGCCTCCAAGCGGATGGGCGCCGACCCCTGGGTCGGCTTCGGAATCATGGCCGTCGTCATGCTCCCCGGCTTCACAGCCCTGGGCAAGACCGATGGTGCGGCGTCCGTCTTCGGCGGCCACGCATCCGTCGTGCAGATCTTCGGACTGCCGCTGACCGTATTCGACTACAGCTCGCAGGTGTTCCCGCCGCTGCTGATGGCCGGAGTGCTCGCCGCCCTGACCGTGCTCCTGAAGAAGATCATCCCGTCCAGCGTCCAGCTGATCTTCGTGCCGTTCATCAGCATGCTCATCATGATCCCGCTGACCGCCTTCCTGATCGGCCCGATCGGTGTGTACGGCGGAGCCGGACTCGGTAACTTCCTCAAGTCGATCAACGATTTCTCGCCGTTCATCTTCGCGGTCGTCATCCCGCTGGCCTACCCGTTCATGGTTCCGCTCGGCCTGCACTGGCCGCTGAACGCGATCATGCTGCTCAACATCCAGTCCCTCGGGTTTGACTTCATCCAGGGCCCGATGGGCGCCTGGAACTTCGCGTGCTTCGGTGCGACCGCCGGTGTGCTCTTCCTCGCCATTCGCGAGAAGGACCGCTTGATGAAGCAGACCGCGACGGGCGCTCTCGCTGCCGGTCTCCTCGGCGGTATTTCCGAACCGTCTCTCTACGGAATCCATCTCCGCTTCAAGCGCATCTACCCGCGCATGCTCATCGGTTGCCTCGTCGGTGGCGTCATCATCGGGCTCGGCGGCGGCGTCAAGACCAGCGCTTTCGTCTTCACCTCGCTGTTGACCATCCCCGCCTTCAACAACATCCCGCTGTACACGATCGCCATCGCTGCAGCCTTCTTCACCGCGATGATCCTCGTGATCCTCTCCGGCTACCAGACGCCGGAGCAGAAGGCGGAAGTTGCCGCCCAGGTCGACGCCGACGAAGCCGCGGAGAGCAAGAAGGCCACAGCCGGTTCGCACATCGCAGCGCCGGTCCTCGCTACCGCGGTAGTCTCCGGAACCGGTGCCGCAACTGGTGCCAGAACGGGCTCGGCGACCGCACTGGCCACCCTCCTGGCCACGATCGGTTCGCCCGTCGCCGGTATCGTCGTTCCGCTCGACGAGGTTCCTGACCCCGTGTTCAGTAAGGGGATCGTCGGGCCCGGCGTCGGAGTGGATCCGACAGGGGATACCGTCTATGCGCCCGCTGCGGGCAAGGTCCTCGTCGCCCAGCCGACCGGTCACGCCTTCGGCTTGCTGCTGGACAGCGGCGTCGAACTGCTCATCCACGTGGGCATCGACACCGTGAACCTGGCCGGCAAGGGCTTTGACGTCAAGGTCGCCGCGGGCGACCGGGTCGAAACAGGCACCCCGCTGGTGACCTTCGACCGCATGCTGATCGAAGCGGCGGGCTACTCGCTGGTGACCCCGGTACTCGTTACCAACGCCAAAAAGTTCGGTTCGATTGACCAGGCAGCGTCTGGCCATGTTGAGGTCGGAAGCCCACTCATCAAGGTTGCCGTCAAGTAAGTCTCTACACGGCAGCGGCACGTCACGGCTCAGGTTGGGCAGAGAATCTCTGCCCAACCTGAGCCGTTCCTTCGTAGCCCGGGTAGGCCGCAGTCCCGCAGCCGGCCCCTCAAGGTTCGCCTACACGCGTTCGTGGCGGCCAACGTCGGTGCGGAAAGTGCGAAAAGGGCGGACGTATCGACCGCGACATACACGGCATCCATTGGACTGTGATCATCGCGGTGGTGATCGGCGCAGTGGTGCTCACCCGCACGCGCGGGGCCACGCGATCTTGGCTGTTGGTGGTTCGGGAGAGCGTCCACCTTCCTGGGGCTTCGGTCGTCCGGCCCGGTGAAGCTGAGCGTCTGCATAGTGGGCGGGCTCTGTGCGGGCCGGCTGCGCGAAGACACTCTCGCGGACACTGCGGCCGGGGAACAAGACCGCATACACCTCGGCCTCGGGCAGCGTCGCGAGGTCATCCCAGCCAAGCCCCAGTTGCTCTGCCGCATCGAGCACCGCTTGGATACTGTGCCGAGATACCCCCTGAGCGGACTCGATCGCTCGTCGCGACAGGCCCGGATTGCGCAGCTGCAATATCAGCTTCGCTTTGATCTTCCGTACCATTACCGGTACTCCTTCCACCATGTGGCGCTCACATGGTGGAAGGAGCTCGACGTCGTTGAGGGCGGGTTTGCGCCCGGGATGACTGTCTCGGGAAAAGCCCAGCGCGGGCATGATCCGATCGTCGAGATGCACGTAAAGTGTGGTCAGGAGGGTGTTGAGGTCAGTTTTCACACACAGGGTTTAACACCCTCCGCCTGCGATTAAAAGCGGCCACGCGGGACTATTCCGATCCGACTTTCCCGAAAACGCGAAGCCCATCAAATAGGACTCACTCATCTAGTTGGGAACGTCCGGTTCGGCCGCAGCATCGTGCACGTCTTCTACGTACTGGTATGCGATCGGCTCTTCGGTCACATGCCCCAGCTTGAATACCCGGCGGACAATGGCGTCTTCCTCATCCACCTCGAGGGTGACTGTCTGTTGGTAGTCGCCGTCGACGAAGGCCAGTTCTCGTTCCGTGCCGGACGCGATCGGGTTGGCACCATAGAAGATGGCGCGGTAGGTGGACTTCTCGTTCATTGTCTTCCCGTCTGTATCGGTCCGGTCTTGCCGTTCGGGTTGCCCCGCCACGGTCGTCGGCTCGCTGCAGACAGACCAGGACACACCGACATTTTTGCACAGGCACCGCAAGAAAACTCCGAATGGGCCGAACCTGCGCAGAGCGAACCGGGAAGCACCACGGTGCCGCTATCGCTCGCTCGCTGCGGCGGGGATGAGCGTGATGATGAGGCCGAGGACTGTGACGATCCTGATTCCAGTTGGGGTAATCCACCAAGGGAAACTGTGAGCACGTTTGCGTTCCTGCGGTATCCACCCGTCTATAGGGTGCGCTGCCGCGACCCGAAAAGCGCTGAAGGAGATTAGCGAAAGTGTGCAGGGTCGTGGGCTCCGGCCCGACAGAGAAACAAGGCAAAACTCTGGGTGTTGATAGTTGGCCCGGATGCAGCTGCTTATCAGCGCCAATAGGCCCGAATTCTGATTTCCGGCATCGTTGATGCTTGATTAACTCGCTGACACCACCCGTGCTCGTTGGCGGACGCATCGCAGAGGTCGGTGCCAGCGTCGGGGTTGCAACCATCACGCCCAGAATCCGCATCAATGAACTTGTCCATCAAGCCGATGTCGCAATGTACGCGGCCAGTAGCAACGGCGAAGTCCAGGGCTACCCTGCTGGGCTCTTGCGCATCGATGCGAAAACAACGGCAGTGGGCCTCGCCTTGCATAGTTGCATCACCGGCGACGTGCCAGACAACGAGACGACAGAACGAGAGGGCGCGGACAAGTTTGATCCCAATCGTGTTGGCGAGTTCACCCGAGGGCCACTCAGCGCGCAGTCATTTCTTCACTGAGAAGTACGAAATGTTCGTTTCAGGGGATCAAAACCTCCCATAAACCCCGGGGCTCTGCAGGTGGCCTTGATCGGTAGCCGGTGCCCCGATACGGGCTGTTGCTGGTTGCGGGTATCGGGACCGGCCCTGAAGAGCTTCGGCTTTACTTCAGGGCGTCTTTGACGTTCTCACCGGCCTGCTTGAGACTGCCCTTAGTGTGATCGGCTTTGCCCTCTGCTTCGAGCTTGGGATTGTCGGTTACCTTCCCAACAGCTTCCTTGCCTGTGCCCACGACTTTCTCGGTCGCGTTCTTGATTTTGTCCGTACCACTCATGATCGGTTTCCTTCCGGTTCAATCGAGCTTTTTCGTAATAGTAAACCCGTCCCACGAACGAGACACGGGTGAGCGCGGGCAGGTTTCACGCCGCACCCTGAATTAACGACTCGGACTGTCACGTCACTTCGTAGATATCCGGGTCGGCCGGCGGCGATCGATCGTGTTCTGTACCGGACGGGAACGCGAGGCAGTAACGGCGGTGATATTATCGGGTCATCACGACGCATTCGTGAGATGAAAGGCACGGCATCATGAATCTCCTTCTTATTGTCATCGCCGTAGTCGCCGTGGTCTTGCTGATCACGGGCGGCTTTGTTCAGTCTCTCCAGTTCCTTCTTTGGGTGGGCATCGTTTTGGCGATCATCGCCGTGATTCTCTTTCTCGTCCGCTCCATCTCCGGACGACGTAGCGTCTAGCACCAGCTACACCCATTGCCCGTCAGGGCCGTTTTTCATGAGCCGCCTGATGAAGTGACCGCGATGCTCGTGAACGTCATCTGAGCGCATGCTCGTGTGAACTTCCAGGAGCCACCCTCATGCCTAGGCGATGGGTCGACCTATTCGGGCCAGCACCGGGCAGGTTGCAGTCCTCGTCGCTGGCGCGACAAGCTGTTGCGGTTCGGCCGGCCCGATCAAGCCATGGTCTCCAGGTCGGGACTGCACAATACGCAAAGCCAGAAGCATCTTCTGTATTAGGGGTGCCGGATTTGCGCAGTCGGAATGCCGCGCAGAAGCCGGGCACCGGTGAATCATGGGCTTCGACCAAAGATCGGTGGCGAGTGCAGTCCGGGACGCCGGCAACATCCAACTAGATGAGTGTTCTGGTTGTTTTCTCTGACAGGCTGCGGTCAATGATGGTGGATGGTGAGTTCACGAAAGACGATATCGCTCCCTCCAGACTCGGGAAGACAGTGCGCTCAACCGGGTCGAGGAATTCCATCACCTCATAGTGGCCGTGGTTCTTGTTGATGAAGCCAACCAGGCTGAGAGCATTGTTTCTGGCGATGCGGCGGTCGATGACTCTCCACTGACACCCAGACAAAGCTCGGACCTCGATGTCCTCAGAGGTGCGGGTCTGCAATCGGCCGGCGATCATGATGCTTCCTCTCCTCAATCTGCCCGTGACGATAGTGCGCCCGTCTGATCGTTTTCTGGACAGCCGATTCGGGTGCCCGTTTACAACGGCCAGAAGTCGAGGGTTCCAATGCCAGAGGTCGTTCTTGGGTTTGGGTCGAAGTGGCCTCGTGGGCGGCCGGCCCCCGTTCAGTGCGACGGTTTAGGTGTCACAGGTTGGGTTTTGGAGCTTTCTTTGTGTTTGTGTTGATCGGCCGGGCGACTGCCGGGGCGGCACCGAACCAGAGAATTCTGGTTTTGGGTTTCGTCGAGTCTTCTGGAAGGGCGGGTTGGGGCTTTTCGTGCGTCTCTGGGGCGGTGGGTTTGGCGGATCGGAGGAAGGGGAAGCTCATTTCGTGTAGGTCCTAACCATTCGGTAGGCCGGCTGGCCCGAGGGTCCCGTGCCTTTGCGACCCCGTCTCACGGCGGGTGTGCCTTGTGCGATTGACGTTCACGCCCGTCTCGCCGGCAGCTGAAAGCCACCTGATTTGAACGTAGCACCCCGGGTTTGAGGCGAGTGGCCCCCTAAAGGGGTGTGTCCTTGCCCGTGTCCTCGAGGTCATCGGCTTCAGTGCGGTCTTCGTGAGGTGGGGAAGTGCCGGCGGGAGATCGGGACTGATCTGAAGACTAGTGCTGCGCGCGAGACGCAGCAGGATCGCGCTGATCGTTTTGCTGGTGAAGCGCTGCCGGCGAGGTCGCCCGGCGACCGGGAAGCGGCGGCGTCGAGGTGGCGGACACGAACAAACAGGGACGCCCGCAGGAATGCACCGCCGCGTTTGCGTCGCGTAGGTTCCAGCTCGACCATCTAGCCACGTATGAGGACGCGATGACTCGAAACGGGGGCGGCGCGTATCTGCGGGAGCAGGCGGTCAAGCTTTTCGCCGGAGTGAATGACCGCCGGGCGCTCGGACCAGCCGCGCGCGGGCCGGGACCGCTTTTCTCACTCATCGGACGATCGTCACGCACGACGATCAAAGAAGGGCGGACATCATCGGGGCCTGATTCTCGCCTTCCGTCAAACAGCGGACGAGCGCTGGGCCAGTGGCCTCAACTCACCCTGATACGTTGGGGGGCTTGGCGCGTTTCGGTTACTTCGAACATGTCAACCCACTTTTCTAATGATTGATATGAGTTCAAGGTGTGGGTATGAGACGAATTTCGTTCAGCGGCGCCTCGTTCCTCACGGCAGATCGAATCGCCGACGCGCTTGTGAGTCTTTTGGTTGTGCTCAATAGAAAAAATAGGTCCGTGGTCGGGCTCATCCCGGTGGTATTGGTCAATGGTGCTGTCGTGACGGCAACGTTGCTCCTCGGACCGGCACATGCTCTCATTGCCGTCCCGGAGGAATCTTTGTGGCCTGAACCCGATGCTGCGGATACCGTCACGCACCTTGAGCGTCTGGGCCAGGCCGCGTCCGCAGAACAGACAGGATTTTCAGAAACGATTGCTATCCCAGATTACGGATGGAGCGACCCGGACTCGCCTGATTTCTGGTAGTGCCACACATCCGCAGCCCGAAAGTGAGGCCCGAAACTGGTCCCGTTCTCCAGTTGATGAGGACGGTTTGGTTCGCGTGGAACGGGGCCTCGGTTTTGATAGGTGTTGAAAGTTGCTCTCGCTAGAGAGGTTGGGGCCCTATTTTCGGTTGGCGTCAACATCAGCCGCGAATCGGTCTACGCGTACCTGCGAGCTGAGGGGTGAACGTGCTTGATGTCCGGTTGTGTAGATGACCTTGATCCCAACTCGGTTGGGATGACGTGGCTGAGATGCCTGATGGCGAGGTGTACCTGGCGTTGTTTCCCGTCCGCGGGGTGCGGGAGGGCGTCTTCCTGCTGCCGGGCTGGGGCCAGGTGTACCCAGAGCTGGCCCGGGTCATCCGGTGTCGTAGAATTAGGGTTCGTGAAGATCGACCAGGAGTGTCCGGGGGAGCCTCGGTGAGCCGGAGGATTTCGCCGTGACAGTGTCAGTGAAATCGCCCATGGATGACTCGGACCGATTCGATGGTGTGATCACAGGGGTGCGTGATCCGCGCCGGCTCAAGGCTGTCGCCGACGCAGACCTGCACGGGTCCTTGGCTGACCCTGATCTGGATGCGGTGGTTGCCACCTTGCGCCTGGCTTGCGCGGTACCGATGGTCGTCGTGAACATCGTCAGTGCGGACCGGCAAACCTACGCGGCGGAGGTTGGTCTCGGGGCAGAATGCACGTCAGTACCGGACGCACTGTCCTTTTGTGCGGAGGTAGTTGACACGGGTCGGGCCATGACGGTCTCCGATGCCGCTGCCCATCCCATCTACTGCCAGAACCCGATGGTACTTAGCGGCGTCATCGGTTCATACGCGGGCGTCCCGCTTATCGATAACGGCGTGGTTTTGGGTAGCGTGGCCATCTTCGACCACCATGCGCGGGTGTTCTCCGCTGACGTCCTGGACATTCTTCGTCACCAGGGGAAACTGGCTGGGTCTGTGCTCGCACTGCGCCGCTCGGCCCGCACGGACGCGCTGACCGGGTTGCCCAACCGTGCCCTTTACGGGGACCGCCTCGCGGGGGCGCTGGCCAGACTTGAGCGCAACGGCGGAATGGTCTGCGTGATGTACCTCGACATCGACGACTTCAAGATCATCAACGACACTCTCGGGCACGGTGGGGGCGACGACATCCTTATCGAGCTGGGGAGGAGACTGTCCAGCGTGTTGCGCCCCACCGATACGGTGGCGCGCTTTGGTGGGGATGAGTTCGTGATCCTCTGCGAAAACTTCGGTGGCGTCGGCGATGCCGAACAGTTGGCGGCTCGGGTCGTGGCCGCTACCGCCGAGCCATGGGATGTCCAGGGCTGGTTTATGCCTGTGCACGTGAGCATTGGATTCGCCGTGACGGATTCTGCCACAACAGAGCCATCGGCATTGCTTGGTGACGCTGACACCGCTATGTACTTGGCGAAGAAGGTTCCTGGCTCCATGTCGGTATAGGCACCCAGTCGGCGAACAGAACTACTATGGCCTCAACTCACCCTGACGTAGGGTGTGGCCGTGATCCTCACCAGCCATGACGCTGGCGGGCGCAAGGGGTGGGACCCATACCCGAACTCGCTGCGGTCTGATCGGAAGCACTGACCTGCACGGTGTCGAGCAGGTCCACTACTCGGTCCACTCCTCAGCGGGACGAGACCAAAGCATCTCCGCCGTACTTAGCGTTAGCGACGCTCATCACGGCTGGCCACATCCGGTGCCGGGCTGTGGCCGCCTGTACGGTTGCGCGAGATGCGCCCGGAGCGCGCAGGTCGTCGAAGTAGGTGGTCCGCTGGTCGGTGTCGTGCCCGGTGACGCTCATCACGCCGACGATGGTCGCGACCTTGCTGCTCGCGCCGCCCATCCAGGTGTCCTTGTTGCCGTCTGTGGTACCGGTCTTACCGATCATCGGGACCTTCGGGCTCGTGGCCGAATTGGAGGCGATTGCGGTTCCGCTGGTCATGACCTGTTGCATGGCGGTCGTCATGCCGGCCGCGACGTTGGGGTCGACCGACTGGTGGCAGTCGCTTGTCGGCGCAGGGAGCGTGGTTCCGTCGGAGCCGGTGATGTGGTCGATCACGATCGGGCTGCAGGTGGTGCCCTGGTTAGCGATGCCTGCGAAGGCGACCGCCATGCTCAGCGGTGCAACCTCGTTGGTGCCGAGCACCGCTGAGGCACCCTGCTCGAGCGGGCCGCCGTCGGCGCGGGTCACGTCGAAGGCCTCGGCCGTCTTACGGATGGCACACAGGTCGAGTTTCTTCGCCATGCCGATGAAGCCCGTGTTGATCGACCCGATCGTGGACTGCAGGGCGCTGTAGTTGGCGCCGGTCTCGGACGACGAGTCGTTCTTCGGGTTGTAGCCGGGGAAGCTCACGGTTCCGCCGGTGGCGCAGCTGTCCCGGAAAGTGCCCCAGTTCGACTTGATACGGGAGTCGACCCGCTCATTGAGGGAATGGCCCTCGGTCAACCACTCGGCGAGGGTGAACACCTTGTACATCGAGCCGGGTTGGAACCCGTGCGAACCGCCCTGGTCGACGTTGGTGTTGTAGTTGATGCCGGTGTAGTTCGCTCCGGTGGCCTGGACGGCCGGGTCCTGGCTGTAGTCCTTGTTCTGCGCCATGGCGAGCACCTTTCCGGTGCCGACACCGACGCTGACGATCACGCCACCGACGTCCCAGCCGGGGAAGGTGTCGGGAACGTTGGCCTTCATCGTGGCCTCGGCCGCCTGCTGCATGTCCAGGTCCAGGGTCGTGTACACGTTGAACCCGCCGCGACGGAAGTTGGCCATCCTGGTCGTGTCATCGGTGCCGAAGACCGGGTCGTTCTGCAGGGTGCTCACGACAAGGTCGCAGAAGAAGGCGCTGCCGCCGGCGGTCTGGCAGCCGGTCGAGGGCTCGTGGATGCTGGGCTCGATGGCCGAGGCGACCGCGGCATCGTGGTCGGCCTGGTTGATCTTGCCGTACTTGAGCATCTGGTCCAGTACGTAGTCGCGGCGGTCCTTGTTCGCGGCGTAGCCGTTCGCTGCACCGTTGGTCGCGCTGTCGGGCTGGTCGAGCTGGAACTTGACTGGGTTGTTCACGATCGCGACGAGGCTCGCCGCCTGCGGCAGCGTCAGCGTCGCCGCGGTCGAGCCGAAGTAGTACTCCGCCGCGGACTCGATGCCGTAGACGGTGCCGCCGAAGCCGGTGATGTTCAGGTACTGGCGGAGGATGTCGTCCTTCGCGTACTTCTTCTCCACGCCGATCGCGAGGCGCATCTCCTTGAGCTTGCGGTCGGGAGTGGTCGCCGTGGCCGCGTCATAACAGTCCGACTTCTTCTGCGCATCCGTGAGCACTTCGCACTTCTGCACCAGGACGTTCTTGACGTACTGCTGGGTGATCGAGGACCCACCGCGGGTGCCGCCGCCCCCAAGGGTCGAGACTAGGCCGCCGACGGTGCCCTGCAGGTCGATGCCGCCGTGGTCGTAGAACCGGGGGTCTTCACCGGAGGTCGCGGCGTCCTTGACGAACTGGTTGATCGCGTCCGAGGCGACCTCGACGCGGTTCTGGTCGTAGAACGAGGCCAGGAGATAGGGGGCACCGGTGCTCGTGGTCGCGTAGATATTGCTCTTCTGCGAGAGCTGGTCGATCTTCAGGTAGTCCGGCAGGTTCTCGAAGACGTTGATCGTGTTCGTGGCAGCCATGCCCGACAAAGCGAGAGCGGGAGTGACCGCGGCAGCAACGAGGGCACCGGCCACGGCGCTCATTGCGATAAAGCCGAGGAACCCGCCGAACCTGCCGAGCGACCCGAGGCACCGTTCCGCGGATGTCTTCGATGGTTGTTCCCGCGGCTTAGACATCTCTGGCGTCGCCACGAGCGACTCCCCAGCCTGTTAAGTGCATACAACGCACATCCCCCCAAGGTTTTCACACACGTTCCTGACCGCCCATGCGATGAGCTGGGAACCTTCCTCGATAAACCTAGATCATTAATGGGGACTGCCGTGAGTTCCATCGACTCGAAGGGGTTAGTGGTTCCAAGCTGCTTTGCGGGCCACGTATCTCGTCTTTTCGCCCAGCTCAGCGCCGGTACCGGCGGGCAGGTTCTCGGGCCACGCACTCTGTCTGAGCGTGATACTCGGCGTGGTGCTCCGCTGTCCTGATGAGGATCGACCAAGGCGAGCCGTCGAGCCTCGACAACATCGCCGCGTTTTGCCAGACGTATAGCCATAGGCCGTGCATGGCCTCGTCGACCGCGGCCGGGGTTTTCAGGTGGTGATTGCAGATCGCAAACGTCGGAACATTTAAGTGGTCGTAGATCAGGCCGAACGCGGCTTGACTTCCCGAAGCCATGCTGAGCACTAGCGTCTGCTGATCGGATGCCTCGGACACCGGCGTCACCGTAGTATTCCGGTGGGACAGTTCGCGGCAGGTGACGGGATATTGGTTGTGACCGGTCGATCTACACGCGATGCCGGCTGAGGCCTACGGCCAGAGCAGTCGCCACCGGCCCCGTCGTGCCTCACTTTCGCGGCAGAAACCACACCACATCCTGGGATGTGGCCGAAGGATGGAGCGTCCGAAACTTGAACCGCATGCGCATGCGCAATTGGGAACGGAACCGTGTTCATCAGAGGTAGAAGCGGCCCATCACGTAGAAGACAAAATCGATGAGGCCAATACACATACCCGCGATCGCTAGGCCCCGACCGCGGGCACCCGTCTGTCGTATGGTCCGGAGCGCTCGACCGGACAGTGTGGCCGCCAGCGCACCGACAAAGCCAAAAACGATTAATCCAATGCATGCGAGTACAAAACCCCAAATGGCCATCTTGCTAAATGGCCGACGCGATGCCTCAACGTTTTCCCATGCCGGTGGAATTTTCGGTACGAATGTAGGGCTGTTGTAGCTGTCACGAGGAACGGGCGGCGGTGAATCTGTCATGGTCGATCCTCTGTTGGAAAGAACGACGACCTAGGCATCCTCCCCGCCATCGAACCTACTGCCATCTTGGATTGCACCGGTTATTTGGCTCTCGAACTCCCGTTAGGAGCGCGGGTCAGTGGGCAGATTCAATGCAGTTTTCTTGACCAACGAAACGATAATCAACGTAGTTGACCAGTATGACGCAAGAAAAGTGCGGGAAATTCGACAAAATAGTCACATCCACCGCCGTCTAATTGTTACAGACTTACGTTCCTAGGGGCATAAGGGGCTCGACGCTGCGGGTGACCCAACTTTCGCATCGACTACAGGCACGAAGCCATATCGCGCCTGTTGAAGCAGTCAGCATGGTGTGAAAGGTCTGCGGAGTCCTCGGCCAGTGGGCCCTCTTGAAATGAGGAACTACCGACCGAGAAATCCGTCGCAGCTCACGACGCTTTGCCCACTGGGCGGGTGGAGTTTTTGGTGGTGGGTTTGCGGGGTGTGCGGTTCTCTGCGCTTACCATCCAGGCGTACTGCTCGAGCTTTTCGATGAAGCCGTGGAGGATGTCGGCGCTGGTCGGGTCTTCCTTGTCGACTTCGTCGTGCACGGCGCGGATGTGGTCAACGGTCGTCTTTAGTAGCACGGTGATCAGGCCCACGGTTTCGGTGGTGTCAACCTCGCCCTCGGGGAACTTGGGCAGGTGGGTGGTCTTCGTGACCGTTCCAGAGCGACCGTCCGGTAGGGCGTCGAGGGCTCGCATTCGCTCGGCCAACTCATCCGAGAAGAGGCGCGCGTCGTCGATGATTTCGTCGAGCTGCAAATGCAGATCACGGAAGTTTTTACCCACCACGCTCCAGTGCGCCTGCTTACCCTGGAGGTGGAGTTCGATCATGTCAACGAGAATCGACTGCAAGTTGCTGCCAAGTTTCGCGGATGCCTTCATTGCAATTCCCTTCGTCACCAGCGGGAACGAGTATGGCCCGAACGGTCACCTGGCGCCCCACTTACTGTTTAGTCAGCACCATAGCAGCGTGCGCGTGCGATCCGCTTCGGTGGTGAGGTGCTGGAAATGCAGGACGGTGGTGCCGAACGGGCCGCGTCGAGGGTGTCCCCGGAGACCGTGGTTGCGTCTGGAACATTTGTTAAGTGACCGCACCGTCGCCGGTAACCGCACCTTCACCACTACCGCGCTCGTCCTCGACTTCCAGAACAGCGGCTCGGCCACGCCACTCGGGTAGGGCCCCGTGCGTTGATGCGGTGATAGGCCTCATATATTCCTAGCCCGCTACTGTGACCCCGGTACGGGCTCATTCGCCAGTGTCGGCGCCCTCGTGAGCAGGACCATGGCTGCCTACCCCTGTACGAGCAACGATCCTCTGGCGCGATCGCAAAGTTATGGTCAAATGCCGCAACGGCAAAATCGTCACTATCCTCGGCCGGACCGTGACGAGCATCATGTGCGTAGCGGGCGTCTACGGCATCGTGTTTCACTCTTTTCGGTGGGTAGACACGGCCCGTCCCGACCGCACTCCGGTGACTGGATCGAAAATCGTGGTGCGTATTGTCTCGTCGCGAGAGCATGCCTGGCCACGCTTGTTACGTAGCGTTCACAAGGACATCCAGACCCTCGAACGAGACCACCGAGCCCGGGCACTGGCTGGAACGAGCCCTCACACCCTATTTCTGGATCAGAACCGCCGACCAGGTCCTCGAATCCCTCGCACTACTCATGAACGAACTACCGGCGCGGGACACTGAGCGCCGCGGCGAGTTCGGTCTCGAGACGTTCGACATCGTCCCGGTGGCACAGCTCGGTCGCGGGGGTCGACGCCGTCGCGCTCCCAGCGGCGACTCCCGACCGGAAGGCGTCCTCGACCGATCTGCCCTGCGCGAGGCGCAACACGAAGGCGCCGAGGAAACTGTCGCCGGCGCCGACGGTACTGATCACGGTCACCCGCGGCACGTCAGAGCGGATGACCCCACTCGCCGATGCGAGGATCGCACCGGCCGCGCCGAGGGTGAGCGCCACGTACTCTGCAGCACCCTCGGCGACAAGCTGCGACGCGGCATCCGCCTGGCTCTCGGGCGTATCGAGCGTCACACCCGCGTGGGCCTTGAGTTCGCGCAGGCTTGGCTTGACCAGGAAGACCCCTTCGGCGAGGGCAGCGCTCAGGGCCGGACCGGAGGCATCCACGATGCACCGGGCCCCGGCGTCTCTGGCGAGTCTGGCGACGCGGGCGTAGAAGTCGTCAGGGACGCCCGGTGGGAGGCTTCCGCTCGCGACGAGGTAACCGCCGGCGGGCATCGTCGCGGCGAGCGTGTCGAGGCACGCCGTCCACTCTGCCTCCGTGACCTCGGGCCCCTGCAGGACAAAACGGAACTGCTTTCCCGAGTCCGTTTCGTCGACTGTGAAACTCTGACGGGTGCTGTTGTGGATCGGCATCATCACCGTCGGGAGTCCCTCCGCGGCGATGAGCTGGCGGAAGGCGTCCCCGGTGGGGCCGCCGGCCGCATACAGCGACAGGGCCGTTCCGCCCAGCCGCCGGATGACCCGGGCCACGTTGATGCCGCCGCCGCCCGGGTCGATGCGGGTGGCGCTGCAGCGCAGCTTGTGTTCACCGGTCACATGGGGGGTCGAGGTGCTCACATCCAGGGCAGGATTGACGGTCAGGGTCAGAATCGGCGGTGTCTGCGGAAGGCTGGGAACGTCCATGTTCCTCAGTTTACGAATCGATGCTTTGTTACCACTGAAGTTTCGCCTCGCGTGCGGTGGGCTTCCCCTTGGAGTAGTGCCGCGCTGCAAACTCGGCCGGGCAGGATGCCGTTAATGTGCCGGGATGTGATCGAAGTCGAAGTCGAAGTCCAGGTCGAGGTCGGCGGCGGCGAGCACCTCGGCCCCCGCATCGCGGAGCGCGGCCATGAAGGCGGCCTGGACGGATGCCCCCGGAACCTCGGTGCCTTCGAACTCGAAGTCGGGTGCGGCGCACGCGTCGTGCACGACGGTGACGACTAACCCGAGGTCGAGGGCGGCTCTGGTGGTCGCGTCGATGCACATGCTGCTCATCATGCCCATGATGACGAGGTGTTCGATGTCCTCGTCCCGGAGCAGCTGTTCGAGTCCGGTGCCGATGAAGGCGTTCGGGGAGCCCTTGGTCAAGTGGTGTTCGGTCGCCACCGGCGCCACGAGCGGGTAGATCTCGGCGCCCGCGGTCCCGGGGACGAAGAACGTTGCATCCGGTTCGGTAGCGAGGTGCTGGAAGTGCATGACGGGGGTTCCGATGGCACGGGCCGTGTCGAGGACGCCCCGGGCGATGACCGCGGCGGACTCACTCCCGGTGAGGGGATATGCGCCTCCGGGGAAGTAGTCGTTCTGAATGTCAATGACCACAATTCCAGTGCTCACATTTGCTCCGCTTCGTTTTTTTGTGCCATCTTCCCACATGACTCTTATCGTTACGGGCAGGAATTGATCGACGAGAACCAGGTCGACGCGCCGGCGTCGGCCTGCCGTTTTGTACACTCGGATGCACGAACACGCTCGATTGTTAACGCCGATCGAAAATAGTAAGCATGGGGCTGCTGCGCGGCCGCACCTGGGCGGATGAGAATCGGGAGGTGGTCACCTCTTGTATTGACCGTCTTCGGGATGGATTTTGGTGGCGTGTTTGCCGGGCTGGACGTCGATGGGCCTTGGTGCCCGTGAGCTCGGAAAACAGTGTGGCGTGGAGGGTTGTGGGCACCCGGTCGTGCTGCCTTGAGCGCGAACTTCAGAGTCCTTGACTGACGACCCTCCTCCGGCAAACACCTGTGATGGTGGTGCTTAATGGAGGGTGGCGATGGATGAGGTCGTTTACTATTGTGCCGGGTTAGATGTTCACCGGGACACGGTCGTAGGGGTAGTCAGACGTCCCGGCGGGCGGGGAAAACGCAGCGTGGAAACGCGCACGTTTGTCAGACTTGAGCGCAACGGCGGAATGGTCTGCGTGATGTACCTCGACATCGACGACTTCAAGATCATCAACGACACTCTCGGGCACGGTGGGGGCGACGATATCCTTATCGAGCTGGGGAGGAGACTGGCCAGCGTATTGCGCCCCACCGATACGGTCGCGCGCTTCGGTGGGGATGAGTTCGTGATCCTCTGCGAGAACTTCGGTGGCGTCGGTGATGCCGAACAGTTGGCGGCTCGGGTCGTGGCCGCTACCACCAAGCCATGGGACGTCCAGGGCTGGTTTATGCCTGTGCACGTGAGCATTGGATTCGCCGTGACGGATTCTGCCACAACAGAGCCAGCGGCATTGCTCGATGACGCCGACACCGCTATGTACATGGCGAAGAAGGTTCCTGGCTCCATGTGGGTATAGGCACCCGCCAGCGGACAGAGCCGCAAACGCCTCATCGTTGAGCCGTCCCACCAGGGGGCTATGGCTTAGCCGTTGGTGGGTGGCGCGGGCGTCGAGGACTGATCAGATGATGGGGCGCCTGGCGGAGTGCCGGTTAGCCAAGCGACGACCAAGAATGCGCCGATCAACCCAACGACGATGAGCACCCCTGCCACAGAGCCTCTGAAAGCAACCCCGGAGACCACAATCAGGGCCACGAAGGCTGCAGACGCGACGGCTCCTTTCCAGCTGAGTATCCGCCATCCCCAACCAACGTATTTCTTGGGCCCGAACCAGGCTTTCTTCGTGAACCGTCCCGCTCTTGCGTCCATGACGAAAATCGTAGCCCGGTATCCCGTGCTCGTTCCGAAAACAGTGGAAAGCATCTCCGATTTTGAGCCACGCAATTTTGCTGGCCGGGATGTGCAACGGAAATGTCGTGAGTCCCGTCCTCCCCGCGGTCACGGATGAGGTCGTGCGGCGAGAGTTCCGCGTCGTCCGCAGGAGGGTGTTTAGTGCGTCCGGTCCGGCCCGGTCCTTGCCACGTCTGAGCGCGGCGACGTTTGAGGGGTGGGCGGCTATGTGGTACCCGAGGAGCCCAAGAGCAAGCCGATTGCGAACGTGGACAGCAGTGCCAGCGCGCCGCCTAGGACCATCCTGAACGTGGCCCGTCCTCGTGAGCTGCCTCCCAGATGACCTGCAAGTGCCCCTGAAATGGCGAGAACGAGGAGCACGGCCAGGAATGTGACCGGCACCCTCCATGCGTCAGGTGGGAGCAAGATCGCTGCCAGGGGAATGATCCCACCACAAATGAACGAGACAGCCGACGCCAATGCGGCGTTCCACGGGCTTGCAACATCGTTCTCGTCGATGTTTAGCTCAATCGCGAGATGCGCCGCCAAGGCATCATGTTCGGTCAACTCTCCCGCCACTTGTCGCGCAGTTTCAGGGGACAAGCCCCGCGCTTGGTGCATGCCTGCGAGTTCTTCCAGTTCTTGCTCCGGCGTTTCAGCGAGTTCGCGTTTCTCCGTCGCAATCAACGCCCGTTCACTGTCACGCTGGCTGCTCACAGACACATATTCGCCCAAAGCCATTGAAACCGCGCCGCCCATGAGCGCCGCAACTCCAGCAGTCAGAATAGGTCCCACCACGTGGGTTGCACCAGCTACCCCAACCACAATCGCCGCCACTGACACGATACCGTCATTGGCCCCCAGCACTCCCGCGCGCAACCAGTTCAGCCGGGTCGACAGGCCCCCACCCCGATGAGGCTCATCAGAATGCGACTCTAGAGGCTCCCGCTTGCCCGGATCCGACATAAGCCGAGTAAACCACATCTCACTTCGCGGAACGCATCGTCGCGCTCCAGGCTTTGGCCACGGTTGTCTTGGCCGCAATCATCGGGGCCGTCAGTCGATTGCATCTCCTCCGCGGTCCCGCTGACCGGACAGCGACACTGCCGCAGCGCGTCTGCATTCCGAAATGCACACCGACGAAGGTGGCCGGACTCACCGGCAAGGTACTGTAACCATGGCATGCCTTGGCCACCTCGGCGCTGCTCGGATTTAATCGCTGACGTGAGGAACGCTATGACGGTCGAGGAATTGCCTGAAAGTGTCCCGCCGGGCGCGGACATTGCCTCGGAACGGACCGGTCAGGGAAACGGAAAGAGAAACCCGGTTTCGCGTTTTTTCGGTCTCCTTGGTCCGGGTTTGGTTACGGGTGCCGCCGATGATGACCCGTCAGGGATCGCGACGTATTCTCAGGCCGGCGCCACGTATGGCAACAGCATGTTGTGGACGGTCCCTTTGACGCTTCCGTTGATGATGGCTGTGCAGGAGATCTGTGACCGGATGGCCCTAGCCACCGGGCAGAGCCTTGGCGCGCTGATCCGTCGACGCTTTAGCCGCGGATTCCGGGTTGCGATCGGGATTCTTTTGGCCTTGCTGATCATTGCGAATTGTCTGAACCTGGCCGCGGACCTGAACGCGATCGGTCAAGGCATGAACTTGCTGCACGCGGGACCCGCGTTTGTGTGGTCCGCGATCGCCGGTATCGCCATTGTTGTGGCAGTGACGGCGGGGTCCTTCGCGATGATCGG
This sequence comes from Cryobacterium sp. GrIS_2_6, assembly GCF_035984545.1. Taxonomy (NCBI): domain Bacteria; kingdom Bacillati; phylum Actinomycetota; class Actinomycetes; order Micrococcales; family Microbacteriaceae; genus Cryobacterium; species Cryobacterium sp. GrIS_2_6. The sequence goes on along the minus strand of NZ_JAXCHP010000002.1, from coordinate 17,378 downwards.
CCGGATCTTCAAATGGTTGTGCATGGTTCTTCTGGTCTACGTCGGTGTTCTCTTCGTTTCCAACGTAGATTGGGCCGACGTTGCCCGTGGCCTCATCGGCGGGCAGGTCCAGTTCTCCCCGGCGTACTTCGGTTTGATCGTCGGGGTCCTGGGTACCACCATCTCCCCGTACATGTTCTTCTGGCAGTCCGCGCAACGCATCGAGGAACTCCGCGCCGAAAAACGTGGCGGCGATCACGCGCCGGCCCTGGACGAGAGGCCAAGGCCGGAAGCGGTCCGACGGCTACGCAATGGACGAGTGGACGTGTTCACCGGGATGGCGTTTAGTGTGCTGATCATGTTCGCCATCATTGCCTCCTCCGCAGCCACCCTCGGCGCACACAACACCCCCGTCACCAGCGCTGCCGAGGCAGCCCAAGCACTCGAACCAATTGCCGGCAATTACGCCGGTATCCTCTTCGCTCTGGGTTTCATCGGATCTGGGGTACTCGCGGTGCCCGTGCTCGCCGCATCCGGTGCTGCGGGGATGGCAGGGCTTTTGAACAAGAACTGGGGTCTTGACCGGTCCCCCCGGAGAGCACCCCTGTTCTACGCCCTCCTCGGCGTTGGTATCATCGCCGGCACCATCCTCGCTATCGTCTCTACCGACCCGATCGGACTTCTGGTGCTCTCCGCGATCGTGAACGGCATCGCCGCCGGCCCGTTCCTGATCGTGATGATGCTCATCTCCCGCGACGCCACCATCATGGGTAAATACCGAAACGGTAAGCTCGCCGCAACCATGGGCTGGACCGCCACCGCAATCATGTGCGTCGCGGGCGCATACGGCATCTGGTACACCCTCAACGGAAACTAACCAGCCGAAGCGACAGCTGAAGCTTGGACCCAATGGCTTTGGTAGCAGGAACCGGCCTGCACACCCTCCTCGACGAGCGGGCGGATACGTTGATGCGCACGCGGGCATAAAGCGGTGGCACTTTACGCCGGAATGGTCACAGGCGCAGATCCCATCCGAAACGGAACCCTCGTCTGGCCGTCGTTTCTTCGCGCCCGATCGAAAACTCCGATCGGGTTCCCGACACGAGGGACTGTGCCTGCTGGATTCTTAGGCCGACATAGGGCAGCGTGATCTAAGCGAGTTGGAAGGGAATGACTATCGAAATCAGCACCGCGTATTTGGCCGCAGCGACCGGCTCGTCGTGATCGAGCTCTAGTTGCTTGCCGCGCAGCATTACCTTGCCCATCTTTCTCAATCGTCCGAGGTCCCGGCTGACGCTTTCGCGAAGACGGCGATTCAGTGGCAGGGTCACGAGTATGCAGGCAAGGGCCGCGGCGATGAACGCAGATTCTGCCGCGAAGGACAGTTGCACGCCGATTTCCGAGATGGCGGAAGTGTTCTACCGGGCGAGAACGGTGAACAGCACGCGCTGAGTGTCCTCTGGCGTGACGAGCGGCTTGCGAATCACGCCGGCGCCCGTACTTCGGCTGATTTGACCGGCACCATCCCGGAAGACAGTTCAGGGGACGTGAGATCGGACGACGCTGATGTCATTGTCTCGCGGCGGAGGAATATGCAGAGGCCCGTGGGCTCGGATTGGTTCGGGAGCCATGACGATAGCTCGCGTTTCGCGGCGGCTGGGCGGATACTTAGAGCGTATTAGTGGACTCAGCGTGGAGGACGCATTATGCAACACAGTGTGGAATCCGGCGGATTCGAGGATCTGAAAGTTGTACAGGTCTCGGCCACCGAATGGCGGGTCAGTGGGCGTTCGTTCGAAGAGCAGAGCCCTGCGGCATTCTGGGGCTTCGTTTGCCAGTGTGGTGAAGCATTCAGTGTGATCCGTCCCGGACGTTTTCCGGAATGGCGTACTTATTGCAGCTTCGATAGGGCGTTGGCGAGCTTTGCAGACTACTCTGACTGAACCGTGCCTGGATGTGGCCCGTCCTACGGTTTCGCCTTACACCAGGTGGCACGTCCCGCTGGGTGTAATTCATTGTCGCCCTGCGATCAGCTAAATTTGGCGGCGTCGCGTGTCAGAATCTGGCCATCAGATTGATCTGGCAGTAGTCCCAAGGCGCGCACTCGGCCGTAGAAGGTAGCTCGGGACATTCCGAGGTCGAGCGCGACCTGAGCTGGTGGCTCTCCACCTTCTATGAGTCGGCGGGCGTTGCGGACCTGGCTGTCGGTGATGATCCGCGAGCGACCGCCATGATCGTGAACAGCATGGACCCCATCGGTGTCGATGTGTCGACGTTGCCGCCGCCCAAGTTCAGTACGCGGAGGCCGGCGCCGCGGCCGGGGCGCTCTTCGGCGAAGGCGAGCATGTTCTGCGTCGATCGTCCCGGGCGGTCCAGAGTCGTGATGACAAGAGTGTTGCCGTCTTGGAGCTTGTCGAGCGCGAGGTCGAAGTGTGGCCGTGATGCTCGAGCGCCCGAGATGCCGTGGTCGACGTAGGGGTCGTCGCGCCGGACACCTGCATCCAGAATGTCGGCCTGTTGCCGGTCGGTGGATTGCTGGCGCGTCGATACGCGCGCGTAGCCGATCAGCTTCGTTAGTCTGCTCCTGGGGTGTCTCAGAACTAACGGTGAGTACCGTCGGCGGATTCAAGTGGTGTCTGCAACACCGGTTTGATTGGTTGGGTTCGAGATTAGCGTGGCGAGGACTTCTGCGGGCGTTCGGTAGCCGTGGCGTTTGCGGGGCCGGCGGTTGAGTTCCGCGGCAACGTTCTCGAGGATCCCGGGCCCGTGGAAGGACAGGTCTGTGCCTTTCGGAAAGTACTCGCGCAAGAGCCCGTTGGTGTTCTCGTTGCTGCCACGCTGCCAGGGCGAGTGCGGATCGCAAAAGTAGATCGGCATCCCGGTCGCCATGGTGATTTCTTGGTGTCGAGACATCTCCGCTCCCTGATCCCAGGTGGTCGAACGGCGCAGCTGTTCGGGGAGGGTGTTCATTGCCACGATCATCGCGTCGGCCACGGTGCGAGCGGTGTGATCCCCGGGCAAATGCAGCAGCATCACGTATCCCGTAGTCCGTTCGACGAGGGTTCCGATTGCGGACTTCGACGAGGTCGAGCCGATGATCAGGTCGCCCTCCCAATGCCCGGGAACTGCGCGGTCCTCGATCTCCGGCGGGCGGTCGGAGATCATCACCATCTCTTGGAACCTCTGCGGCCGCGGACCCTCCGGGCGCTGCGGGCGCCGTGTGGCACGCCCTGACCGCAACGCGGTGACAACTTCCAAGCGCAACGATCCGCGGCCCTGCACGTACAGGGCCTGGTAGATCGTCTCGTGTGACACCTGCATCTCCGGATTCTCCGGATGCTTGACTTTCAGTCGGCCCGCGACCTGTTCCGGGCTGAACCGATCGGTGAGCATCGTGGCGACTTGTTTCCGTAACGCTAACCCGTCCAGCCTCCGGGCTCTTGGCCGCCGAGCCCGTGCCCAGGTCTGCTCCTGCGCAAGCGAAGGCACGTAGCGGCCGGCGACCTGGTTTCTGGTCACTTCCCGGCTGATCGTTGACGGCGCCCGGCCCAGTGCCGCTGCGATGCGGCGCACCCCGTGACCCCGGGCGAGCTGGAACCCGATCTCTTCTCGCTCTCGCAACGATAAAAGCCCGACACGGGCAACACTGAAATCCTGAACCGGTGATGGCAGCACCTTCTGATGCTCGCTTAACCACCGATACCCAGTAGGCCGCGACACTCCCGCAGCCTGCGCCGCGACGGCGACCGATAGCCCCGCGTCCACCCCCTCCCAAAACGTTAAACGAACGCTCAAAGGCGACAACGGTCGAGCCATCGACAACACCCCACGGAACTCAGGGTGTTGCTCTCACCACCTGAACTCGCCGTCATCCAACCAGTAGGTTATGCGACGTAGCTACGAGAATCGCCGCGCCGCGAGATTCCGGCGATCTGCAAAGGCGAGAAACGGGAGTCGTGAGACGTCTTATATCCCTAGGGATACGAGACGGCCGGAACGGTCGAAACGTTGTCGCGTTCGAGGCACCTGAGCGCGAATCCTCGGTCACGTCCCGCTGAGTGGTGGAGTTTCTCAACACCGTGCGGGTCAGTTGTTCTAGCTTAGGCGGCGGCGAGTTCTGGGAGGATCACCGCCTCGTCGATGCCCTCGATGGGGTTGTTCATGGTGGCCAGCTCGAGCATCGATGACTCGGAGAAGTAGCGGCGTTCGCCGGCTTCCCACTCGTCGTGCTGCTCGATCAGGACAGACCCGGCTAGGCGCAGCAGGGCTGCGGCGTTGGGGAAGACGCCGACGACGTCGGTGCGGCGTTTGATCTCCTTGTTCACCCGTTCGAGCGGGTTCGTGGACCAGATCTGGCGCCAGTGCCGCCGCGGGAAAGCGGAGAAGGCAAGCAGATCGGGTTGCGCGTCGACGAGCATCGCGGCGACCTTCGGGTGCGACCGGGCGAGCATCGTGGTGACCTCGAGGAATTGCTTCTCGATGTGCTCGCGGTCGGGCTGGGCGAAGATAGTGCGGATGATCGAGGCGACCATGTCCTGCGATCCTTTCGGGATCACCGCGAGCACGTTGCGCATGAAATGCACCCGGCATCTCTGCCAGCCGGCGCCCTGGAACACGGTCCCGATGGCCTTCTTCAGGCCCGTGTGAGCGTCAGACATGACCAGCTTGACCCCGTCGAGGCCGCGGGACTTGAGCGACCGCAGGAACGCCGTCCAGAAGCCCTCGTTCTCGCTGTCGCCCACGTCGAAGCCCAGGACTTCACGGCGTCCGTCGGCGGCAACGCCGACCGCGACGACGATGGCCTGGGACACGATCCGGTGGCCGACGCGGGCCTTGCAGTAGGTCGCGTCGAGGAACACGTAGGGGAAGTCCTGCGCGGCCAGGGTGCGGTCGCGGAACTCGGCCACCTCAGCGTCCAGGCCCGCGCAGATTCGCGACACTTCCGACTTGGAGATCCCGGTGTCCGCGCCGAGCGCTTTGACCAGGTCGTCGACTTTTCGGGTTGAGACGCCGTGGACGTAGGCCTCCATCACGACCGCGAACAACGCCTGGTCGACCCGGCGGCGGCGCTCCAGCAGGGCAGGGAAGAACGACCCGGCGCGGAGCTTGGGGATCTTCAGGTCGAGATCGCCAGCGGTGGTCGACAGTGTCCTGGATCGGGTGCCGTTGCGGTGGGTGGTGCGATCGCCAGAGCGCTCGAACGGGGCGGCACCGATGAACGCGGACGCCTCCGCGTTGATGAGTTCTTGGTAAAGCGTTTCGGTCGCGACGCGGATTCGGTCGGTGACATCGGTGAGTTTGAGTTCTCCCAACAGGTCGAGCAGGGCAGACTGGTCTAGAGCCATCGTGTGGTGTCCTTTGTGAGTTGCTTTAGTCGGTACTCACTGACCATCCCACGGTGGCTCTTCACGTTGACGAAGCAACGCTCAAGAGCGGGAAACCACACCACTCACAGGGACGTAACCGAATCCTCAACGGGCGGGTCTTACGGGCGCCTCCCGCCCAAGAGCGATGCGGAGCCCAGTCGTCGCGGGGGAGTGTCCGTAGGCGGTCCCGCTTGCGGGCGGACCCATTTGGGACGGATCTTGGACAACGACCGGGAAATGCCTCCTTCTTCCGGAGATCGGTGAGAAGTGTTGATCTGCATCAGCAGCCCGTTTGGGGGCTGGTTTGCATTCCAACCTCCCTGCTAAAAAGTAGCCGGGGGCCGGAATTCCATCGGAATGGTCGCTCTCGCCTGCGGTAGCACTGTCTGAAGATCACGTCCGCACCATCGTCTTTCTGGGGGAAATATGCGTTGGTCTTTGCCTGCATACATGTCCGCGACGGCTCTGATCGTTGCCGCGATGATGGTGCCTATGGCGGCCGCGCATGCGGCCGGGGGCCCACCGTTCACTGAGTGCCCAGCCGTGAACTATGCATCGAGTTGCGGGATTGAGTTGCAGGTGAACCAGGATGGTTCGGTCTCGGTCGCCGCAGATACCTCTGTGGGGACATACGATGGCGCGGACGACACGTTGGTGGGCATCGTGAACAACTCAACCGTGCCAGTGGCCGCTGTAACGGTCACGGGACCAGGCTCTGGCCTGGCGGGATTCGATGGCGACGGACTCTGCGCGTATGGCGGCTGCAGCTACGGACCCACTGGTTATGAAGGTCCCGGTACTTCGCTGGTGACCAGTCCGACCCTGCCCGACTCGGCCGAGGCTGATTTCACCCCCGCTCTTCAGCCAGGAGCCACCGCCTACTTCTCGCTTGAAGGCCCCCTGCAGTACGCACAACTGACCGCACGCACAGGCCCACTGAAAGGGAACACCGCACAACACACCCTGATCTACGTGCACGGCATCAACGAAGAGTCCACAGGGAAAAAAACGACGGATTTCAAGTCGATCTTCGACCGCGTTACAAACACTAAGTACGTCGGCTTTGTTTACTACGAGGACCTTGCGCCAGCAGCTCCGGCCCGTGGGATACCCGATTGTCGTGAAGGGCTGCCCACTGACGTGGTCACGAAGGCGGCGAATGCGCAGGGCATGCCAATATCCATCAGCGATGCAACGGGGAACCCCAATTGTGATGGTTCCAGTGACATTGGGATCAATGCGATCAAACTGGATGAACAAATCCAGCAGGAATATCATGACGGTGGCAACCAGCCCGTGATTCTCGTCGGATACAGCATGGGTGGCAGTATCATCCGCGGAATGCTGGCCTACTCTCAAACCGTCAACGACCGCGTCGCAGAGACGATGATCGATAGCGTGTCCTTCATCCATGGTGTTCAGCAGGGGTCCTACCTGGCGAACATCGGGCAGGTCACTGCTTGCTCGTTCTGCGGTTTCTTCCCAGTCCCGCCTTTGAGCTCGGGCATCGTGGCCCTCAGCGATTTGATTCACCTGCCACTGAACCGTCCGGCCAGCCAGGAATTGCAGGACGGCAGCGCATGGTTTCGATGGGTCAATTCTCACTCCTCTCATCTACCTCCTATTCCCTTCTTCAACACTTACGGTGACCTTCGAATCGTCGTCCCTATATGCCCGGTATTTGGTCTCTTCGGTTGCTTCAATTACGGCGACAACACCTCACTGGGCGACGATGTCGTGCTCCGCGGCACAGACGAACCAACCGACACGTCAGCTGAGGGCGGCCAGAAATTTCTCAATGGACCTCGAGGACCACAGAACTGGGAATTCGCTCAACTGCATCGCTACACCTGGGATCCCGTGTTTCCGCCCAGTGAATCCATCGCCCTGGGTCAGGCCATGTTCGATGCCCCCGAGCAGCACCTGAACGTCAGATTTGCCATGGGCCAGACCCTTGTCAAGGACTGCCAGACCAATGCTTTGATCAGTGCGGATGACGAGTTGGTGCTTCTCCTCAACGGCCGTGCCAACGGCACCCCCTACAACTGCAAACCGTGAGGACCATCATGAGAAAACGCACTCGTTTCGGCTTGGCTGGCCTCGCCGTCATCGGCCTGGCAGCACTGGTCGTCGCCTACCTTCCTGGGCACGCGGAAGCGGCCGTGAACTTCAGCGATCCCAGCGTTGGCTTCCGCGACCAAGCCAGCGGCGCATACCTGCGCATCGATCTGGACTCCGCGGCTGCTGGAGTGGGCCAGTTCTACTTCAGCGCACCGGGCGTGGGACTCGTCGTCCCCGCGAAGCCGGCGACCCTGGACCCACACAGCGCCCATGACGAGCAGTTCCGCTTCGATGGTGTCGGCACCCAGTATGCCTCGGCTGTGCTGAGCAGCGACATCGCCCAACCCGTCCCGAGCGGGGCATCGGGCACGGCAACGATCAAAGTCATCGGTCATGACGACCCGACGGCGCGCACCGCGAACGTGGAAGTGTGGATCAATGGCAAGCACTTCACCCTGGAAGCTGCGCCCGCCCCGCACAACGCCGGCCCCACCCTGACCGCGGTCATTACAGCGCTCAAAGCAACAGACCTGGGTGCGCTCTACGATCTGGGAGACCCGAGTCTTCGAAATGGGCTCACCCGGGAACAGTTCGTCGCCACCATCGGTGCTACCGGCGGCGGTAGCGTCACGGGTTTGACTCCCACGGGTGCCACGACGTACGTCACAACTAGTGCCGGGGCGGACTTCGCGCTCACCCCGATAACCTTCGACTACGTCAAGAACGGTGTTCCCGGTGAAGTCACAGCCCACCTCCGCCTCATCTACACCGGGGGCCAGTGGCGTTACATGACGATGCAACCAGACAACGCGCCCGCGAACTCTGACAGCAACGCGCCTGACCCGACCGTGCCCTAGTATCCCAATTGACCAACGCGACGCGGCAGGCAGGGAGAACGGTGCGAAGAACGTCTCGGTTTCTGAGTGTGGTGACCGCAGCCAGCATGTGTTTGCTGCTGCTGACTGGCTGCGTGCCCGGGCAATCCATCGACAGTCTGGCCAAACAACCCGAAGCCGCGTTGACCTACCCGGGCAGCACCGATGTCCGCACCAATAATGTTCCCGGACGGGTTCAATTCGGGCTCGATGGAGGCGACGTAGCCGTCACCGGAATATCCGGGACAACAACGCACACGCAACGCGAGGTCATCGCCTTCTACTCGCACGCACTGGCAGCGAATGGCTGGACACAGCCCAGGGACGATCATCGCTCCGAGACCGCTTCGGGACTGCCCTCTTACTTTATGCAATGGGACAAGACGAAGCCCTACCTCACCTATGTCGTCGTCGTATGGACTGAGGGCGAAACAACGAAGTACGAAACTCAACTGAACTCGCTGCGGTAGTCCGTTCGATTCGCGGTCTGAAAAAGCAAGTTGAGATCCCGCGTCGGGGTAGAGAAGAAGTACCGCCGCGGTGGGAAGGACGAGATTCGAATCACACCGCCGCGGAAGCGTCCGCAAGGGGTTCCGCTGCCAGGGCGGTGATACAGCCGTTCTGTTTCGCAGCGAAGAGTGGCTCTTGGTGGAGGATTCAGGAAATCGAACCTGACGAGGCACCCCGATAGGCGCATCCCCCGGAACACGTATGCGTCCACCACATTCTAGCCAGAGTGGCCCTGACCCCGCTGGCAAGCACTCAAAATCCCGTCCCGTAGGAGGTTCGGCTTGCGGCCATGTGCACCTCTGACGGCGCGACCTCTCGGAGGCCCGGGCCGGGGCCCGGACGCCAGTGTCGCGCTCGAGCGGCATCGTGAGGCGAGACTTGCTGGGCCGACTTAAGCGGTCCTTTCGCGGGCCTGTCGAAAACGGACTGGGACTCATCGCCGTCAAGCAGCCGGTATTTGCGTGCGAAGTCGATTCCCAGCTACGCGACACCGGCTGATGTTGTGCGGTGTCGATACCCTGAAGCATGACTTACGAAACGAATTTCGCCGCCTACATCATTGCTGCCGCAATGCTCCTCGTTGTCGTTGTGACGCAGCTTGCCGCGTCGGGAAAGATTCGCCGCAATGGTTTCGTTGGGCTCAGGATTCCGCCCACGATGGCCAGTGATGCTGCGTGGGTAGCAGGCCATAGGGCCGCTCGGGTGCCGTCATGGATTGGCTTCGTTCTGGTCGCGATCGCTGCAGGGACAGCCCAGTTCATACCGGAGGCCACGACTGCTCCCATCGTGTTCTTGTTTCTATTCCTCGGGTGGTCCGTCGTGGCCGCCTGGCGCGGGGCGGGAGCCGCAACGAGCTGAATCTAGCTTTGGGCAGCCCAACAGATCAAGCTACTGGACGAGGTCCGCCCGTGCGCAAGGGGTTCCCCTATCGAACAGCATCGGCGCGGCCGCTATCCTTCACCCAGGTTACAGATTCGGACGTTGTCGTCCGGGCCACCCGGTTGAATACGGTGAGGCCGAGCGGGGCGTGTCCGAGGGCTGTGGTATCGGTCATCATCGCGAGTTCGGCACCCGTGACGATCGCGAGTTCGCCGTCACCGTCGAACCCGGCATGGTGGGCGATCGCATCGGCGGTGTGAGAGAGTTCGCCGGTGCGGCCGTGCGCGATCCTTGCCCCCCAATGCGCACGCCGCCGGCAGTAATCGCACTTACGCTGCTCGGTGGAGGTGCTGGCGGGCGTAGCTGCCGTCAACGCGACGATGGCGGGGGTCCTGGTCGGGCGGCTCCGTTCAGGCGTGTTGGTCAGCGACGAGTTCTGGTTGAACGGACCAGTCGGCGGGTGCATCGTCGGTGTCGGCGTCGGCGATCGCCTTGGTCTGGTGAACTTTGCCCGGCTTGTGGTGTTGCGGTGCGTAGACGGTATAGACCTGCATGGGCTCGTCGCCGATGTTCGTCACGTTGTGCCAGCTGCCGGCCGGAACGATGACGCACCACCCGTCGGTTACCTCTTGGTCGAAGGTCAGTTCGTTCTTGCTTGGTCCCATCTGGGCGCGGCCACGGCCGCGGTCGAGTCGAATGAACTGGTCGGTGTCAGGGTGCTTTTCTAGTCCGATGACCCCGTTGACCGGGATCGACATGAGGGTGACCTGCAGGTAGGTGCCACTCCAAGCCACGGTGCGGTAGTTCGGGTTCTTGAGGGTCTCGGTCTCCAGATCGAATGCTTGAGGACGGGGACCGGTGTCTTCGATGGTCATGGTTTCATCGTAGCTTTGCCCGGATCGGATCATAAGGCTCCCCGCGGTTCGATCCTCCTGAGACCATGCTCGCGGATTTGTCGCTCTGTCCGTCCGGCTTGCGGGCAGTCTCTGGGCAGGACGCCGTGAAGCGCTAACGTCCACTGTCTGAGCAAACGCCGACGATCCGGACTCTTTCTTGCGATCGCGGTCGTCCTGTGGCTTTCGGGATTAGCTCTCGGTTTGTTCGCAGGAGAGCTAGTCTTCCGCTTGGTCGGAGTGGTTTCTTTTGCCGCAGCGATTCCATTTGCAGTCGTTGGCGGCCGCGGTTTACGCGACCTTCGATGATGTCCCTCAACCGGATGCGCTGTCTGCTAATGGACAGCTACCCCATGACCCAACTGATCCGCGTAAAGTCTCGGGAACATGAGCGCAGATGGCTGGGCATCGATCGGAGGCTAGATTGACCATCGTTCTCGGCGTCCTATTTGTCGGCGCGGGTCTTGCGGTATCGACGTGGTCGGGGATCCTCGCGGCTCGGGCCGCAGGCGAGCGGCAAATACCGCTCTGGAGAAACCGCCAAGGTTACCGACGCCCGCTGGCCAGCGTGCTCCTTATGCTGCCTGCTGTGCTCCTCCTCGGAATCGGGGCGGCCTTCTTCTTTGTCAGCTGGGGGTCAGTCGCCATTCTCCTATTCAGTTTTGTGTTCGTACCGCCGGCAGTAATCATTGCCATTCACAACAGATCTGCTCGGGCGAATACTTAATGCACGAGGCATTCGCTGCGCTCGAGGCTGAATCATGCCACGATGACTCCATGTCGCGTCTCCGCCAGCCCTCGCCTTGGTACTAGGCCAACCACCGCCTGGACGCTGTTGCGGGCAATGCCCTGCGCGGACGCATTGCCCTGCCCGACAGACCCTGGTTGCGTAACTGCAAGACGAGTTTCGCCTTGATCTTCCGTACCATTACCGGTACTCCTTCCAGCACGTGGCCCTCACATGGTAGAAGGAGCTTTTCAGGTGGCTCTCATCCACGCCAACACTGGCTCTGAACGACACGATCCGTGGTTTGAGCAGCGGCCCTGACCCGCACCACACTTGGACCCCTCAGAGACGAATATTCACACGAGAACGGGACTAATCGATCCGCCATTAAACCCGGGGCTTGACAAGCCTCGGCCGGCGCTTGCGTAACGTGAGGAGTTCGTCTTCGCGACCGTTCCGGCAGGGAGCTCAGAGTTAATCGGCCCACAGCCGAGGATGTTGAAGCCTACGGCCTTGAGGGCTACTTGGCATTTGCGACGCTCATCACGGCTAGCCACACCCGGTGCCGCACGGTGGTTGCGGAGAGGCCGAAGAGCTTCGCTTCTTGTCGATAAATGTCTTCTGTGACGCTATTCCTTTTTGCCGATCATCGGCACGTGCGGGGTGATGCGCCGTCCCATTCGCTGGTCGTCATCTGCCGCATGGCTTAAGTGGCTCCAGTATCCACGGCCGGGTGAGTGCGTGATAGCACTCAGCCCGGGGCGCTGCAATTGAGTATTGCTGGAGATGCCGCGCCCGTCAGCGGGCGACAGTGAGGAATGCGTCGCCCGCTGCGAGCAGGGCGCCGCTGGCGACCGCCTCGGTCAGGGTGATATTCCCGGCCTTCTGCTCGAGGACGATCACTGGCACGATTGGGCTGCGTCCGCTCGCCTGGATGGCGGGCACGTCGTAGGTAACAATGACGTCGCCGGCCGAAACCTGGTCACCCTGCTTCGCGCGCAGGGTGAATCCCTCGCCATGGAGCTCCACGGTGTCGATGCCGAGGTGCACGAGTATGCCGACTCCCTCCGGGGAGAGGATCACATACGCGTGCGGGAATACCTTGAGTAACTTTCCGCTGATCGGGGCGATTGCATCGATAATGCCGTGAGACGGGTCGATCGCGGCGCCGGGGCCCACGATCGCCTGGGCGAAGGTTGGGTCGGGTACGTGCTCAAGGCCGACTGCACGGCCCGGCACGGGTGCGAGCACCACGAGGGGTGAGTGCGCGAGAGCAGGTGAGGACCCGACGTCGGCAGCGGAACTGTGCCTCACAGCAGGTCTTCGATGTCTTCGGCGAGGTTGTCCGCCTCGGGGCCGACGACGACCTGCACGATTGTGCCGGATCGGAAGACTCCGTGCGCGCCGGCGGCCTTGAGGGCCACCTCGTCCACGATCGAGGGATCGGCAACTTCGGTGCGCAGGCGGGTGATGCACGCCTCGATTTCGACCAAATTTTTGGCGCCGCCGAGACCGGCCAGAATTTGCTCTGCTTTGCTGCTCATTTTTTCTCCTGCTGATGTTGGTCCGGATTTCCTTCGTTCTCCGAGGACCTGGACGGCAGTGGGTATTGACAAACAGTGTGCCGCGGCTTCATCATCGAACTATTGGATCGTACCAGCAGGGACCACAAAGTGGAAGTGGTCTTATGATGGGGATCACCCACGATCAGAAGGCAGCGCAATGACGACGAACCAAGCCGAGAGGCCCGTCCTTACTGAGGGTCCCGTCTCCAAGCAGGCCCAGTTGCGCTCGATTCTGCAGGAGATGGTCGAGAACACTCTCGCCCCGCACGCCGCGATTCCCCCCGAGCGGAAGCTCATGACCAGGTATGGGGTCAGCCGTTCGACGGTCCGGGAGGCGATCCGGCAGCTCGTCGAGGAAGGCCTGCTCTACCGCGTGCAGGGGAAGGGAACCTTCGTCGGCGGTAAGCGTGTGCAGAGCGACCTGCACCTGGCCTCCTTCACGGAAGACATGCGCCGACGCGGCCTTGTCCCCGCAACAATCGTACGCTCGTCCGCGCAGATCGAGGCACCTCTCGACGTGCGGGCGGCGCTTGGCCTCGGCTCCGGCGCCCAGGTCCAGCAGATCGAACGCCTCCGGCTCGCCGGCGGCATTCCGATGGCCCTTGAACGCGGCTACTACCCCACCGCACTGCTTCCCGACCTCGACCGTCAGGACCTAACCCGGTCGCTCTACGCGACGCTCGCCACCGAGTACGGGCTGCGCATCGACAATGCTGAGCAGGCGGTCTGGGCTGAGACCGCAGACCCGGGCATCGCCGAAATCCTGGGGATCGCCGTTGGCGCGCCCCTGATCGTCTTCCGCCGTACCTCGTCCGCGAGTTCGGCAGCTGTGGAACACATCACGTCGTGGTATCGAGGCGACCGCTACCAGATCCACATGACACTCAACCTGCAACATCAGCCCTGAGCCACCCACCGAAACCCACCACCAGGAGACAATCTATGTCCAGCACCACAGCAGCTGCCGGGACGGGACGCAAGTTCCCAGGACTCGGCCAGCTCCAACGCGTAGGCCGCAGTCTGATGTTGCCGATCGCCGCACTACCCGCCGCGGGCCTGCTCCTCCGGCTGGGCCAACCCGATCTGCTCGGGGCCATTCCTGGCTTTAAGGTCGGGGGGTCTGTTATCGCCTCGGCCGGCGGTGCCCTCTTCGACGCCCTCCCGCTGCTGTTCGCGATCGGTGTCGCGATCGGCTTCGCTAAGAAGTCGGATGGCTCGACCGCCCTCGCCGCTGTCGTCGGCTACCTGGTCTTCAAAGCTGTCGGTGAGGCGATGTCTCCGCTCGTGCTCGGGCTGCCCGCCGAAGGCGCCAAGCAGGTCCTCGTCAACTACAGCGTGCTCGGCGGGGTACTGATGGGCATCGTTGCTGCGCTTCTGTGGCAGAAATACCACCGAATTTCGTTGCCTAGCTATCTCGCCTTCTTTGGTGGGCGCCGGTTCGTCCCGATCATCACCGCAGTCGTTGCCCTCGCGCTCGGTGTTTTGTTGAGCTTCGTCTACCCGGCATTCGCCAACGGCCTCACCGGATTCGGCGAGTTCGTGAGCTCGAACAACATCTGGGGTGGCTTCCTCTACGGCACCACCAACCGGCTACTCATCCCCGTCGGCCTGCACCACATCCTCAACTCGGTGATGTGGTTCGTGATCGGCGACTTCAACGGCGCGCACGGTGACATCGCCCGATTCTTCGCCGGCGACCCCACGGCCGGCTCCTTCATGACCGGATTCTTCCCGATCATGATGTTCGCGCTGCCGGCCGGAGCCCTCGCCATCTGGCAGGAAGCCAAGCCGTCCCAGAAGAAGATCGTCGGCGGCATCATGCTCTCCGGTGCGCTCACCGCCATGCTCACCGGCGTCACGGAGCCCCTCGAGTTCTCCTTCATGTTCGTCGCGTTCCCGCTCTACCTCATCCACGCGGTGCTGACCGGATCCTCGCTCGCCCTCGTGAACGCCCTCGGCATCCACGACGGCTTCAGCTTCAGCGCGGGAACCATGGACTACGTCCTCAACTTCGGTTTGGCCCAAAAGCCACTCTGGCTCATCCCGATCGGGCTCGGTTACGCGGCGATCTACTACTTCCTGTTCCGCTTCGTGATCCGCAAGTGGAACCTGAAGACCCCCGGTCGCGGAGACGACGAGATTCCGGATGCCTCGGTTCCGGATTCGGCCTCGTCGACGTCGGTCTAACGCACCAACTGCCGGGGTCGTGGGCCATCCCGCTCACGACCCCCGGCATGAAATACCTCAACATCACGTGCACGACAAATCCAGAATCTGGAGCAGGAAATTGGCTGAAGTAGTTTTCATTGACAGTGAGGCCGCGGCGGGAACGCTCGTAGCGGCATCCATTCGATCCCTAATCATGCGAAAGCCCGACGCGGTCCTCGGACTAGCGACGGGCTCGACGCCGCTCTCGGTGTATACCGCGCTCGCGCGGTCCCTCGACGCCGACCCGCTCGACGTCTCCCGGGTGCGCGGCTTTGCCCTCGACGAGTATGTCGGCCTGCCCGCAGGCCACCCGGAGAGCTACCGGGCCGTGATCACCCGGGACGTCGTCGTACCCCTCGGGCTCGATCCAGCGAACATTCGGGTTCCCAACGGTGACCTCGCCACGATTGAAACCGCGGGCACAGACTATGAGGCGAGCATCGTCGCCGCGGGCGGGGTCGACGTTCAGATTCTCGGCATCGGCCGCACAGGGCATGTCGGGTTCAATGAGCCAGGCTCGTCGTTCGCGTCGCTTACCCGGATCAAGACCCTGACCGAGAAGACCCGAGTCGACAACGCCCGGTTCTTTGACTCCATCGACGACGTGCCGATCCACTGCATGACGCAGGGCCTTGGCACGATCCGACGTGCCCGGCACCTCATTCTGCTGGCCTTCGGCGAGGAGAAGGCGGATGCGATCGCCGCGGCTGTCGAGGGACCCGTCACCTCGAGCAAGCCCGGCTCCGTCATCCAGTTGCATCCACACGTCACGGTCGTCGTTGACGCCGCCGCCGCCTCGAAACTTGCGAACCTCGCCTATTACCGGTACGCCTGGGCGAACAAGCACGCTTGGCAGGGAATCTAAGCCGTCATGACCCCGCTCATTTCGGACGCAACCGACCAGGCACTGTCCGAGCGAGGGAGCGCCCCGAGCACGCCCGGCCCGGATACGGCGCCCCCGATGCTTCTCGTCGGGGGGACGGTGATCGCGCCCGACGCCGTGTACTCGCCAGGCTGGGTGGAAATCGGCCTGGGGCGGATCGTGGCGGTGGGCGGGGGCGAACCTCCCAGGAAGCCGGATTTTAGCTTTCCCGGCAGTACCCTGGCCCCGGGATTCGTTGACGCACATAACCACGGCGGCGGCGGGTACAGCTTCAACGATCCCGGCTCCGCGGTCGCGGCGGCAGCGATTGCTGCGACCCACCGGGCTCACGGCACGACCACGCTGATGGCGAGCCTGGTCACGGCTCCGCTCGATGAATTCGAGCACACCGTGGCAGCTCTCGCGGCGCTCGTAGAGCAGGGCCTGTTGGCAGGCATCCACTTAGAAGGTCCCTGGCTATCCCTGGCGCACCGTGGAGCCCACACCGAGGCCCTGCTCCGCACTCCCGACCCCGAGAGCATTGGGCGCATCCTGCGCGCCGGGCGCGGTACTGTGCGTATGGTCACCATCGCTCCCGAGCTCGAGGGTGGCCTGGCTGCGGTGAGACAGATCGTGGGCCTCGGCGCCGTTGCCGCGATCGGTCACACGGATGCCGACTACGCCACTACCCTGCAGGCTATAGCGGCCGGGGCCACGGCCGGCACCCACCTCTTCAACGCCATGCGACCGTTGCACCACCGGGAACCCGGGCCGGCGCTCGCCCTGCTCGAAAACCCGGCCGTCTTCGCCGAACTGATCGCGGACGGTGTGCACCTGCACCCCGCGGTCGTGCGCTTCATTACCGAAAGCCCGTCCCGGCCCGTGTTCGTGACCGACGCTATGGCCGCGGCCGGTGCCGATGAAGGCGACTATAAGCTTGGTGGCCTCGATGTGGTCGTCTCGGACGGTGAGGCCCGCCTGATTGACGGTACTATCGCGGGGAGTGTGCTCACCTTGAGCGAAGCCGTGCGCTACGCGGTTCACACGGCTGGGGTCGCCCTCCACGTCGCCGTCCGCGCGGCCACGCAGAATCCAGCCGACATGATCGGCCTCGCCGACCGCGGTCGTCTCCAGGCCGGTAACCGTGCGGACCTCATCGTGCTAGACGCCGGTCTCTTCGTCACTGCCACCATGCAGGCCGGAATCTGGTGTAAGGCCTGAGCCAGGAAGCCGTTGGGCACCTCATTTGTTAGATACGGTCAAAAACCTGACATTCGGCATCGCCTCCACGGTCAGCGACGAGTATCGCCCGGCTCAGCCAATCAATAGGTGCAACTCGATGCCGCCATCGGCGAGACAGCGACCTTCCAACAGCATGTTGGAGAATTGCATTTCGTTCGGGGCACTTTGTTTCTCCAACTCGTCACATCACGGTGCGAACAATGCATCACTT